>CAITYE010000136.1 GCA_903896535.1 uncultured Paracraurococcus sp. | reverse complement strand
TACCCAAAGCTCGCTCATGCGGCGAAAGCTGGGCTGGCTCTCGGCCAACCAAACCTGGGATCGGGACACCTTCATCGCATCTCTCAATTATTTTGATATGATCCCTTTAACCAGCGCCGCTGGTACGAGTAGCTATTCGCAAAAGGGGTATTCTTTTGGTTTAGGATGGAACCGTGCGTTTACACCGACGCTCAATGGGAACGTCTTTTTTTCTGTGGGCTGGTCGGATTATGCACAGCAAAATATAGGATCACCATCCACATACGCCGCTCCAAATACTGGTATGAATTACTCTGCGCGTGTTGGGCTGTATAACTATTTTTCTGAAACAGTAATCGGATCTATTTCATATACGTATTTCTACAACCCGAACACAAACTATGCTTCTGGTATGCCAGGCCAGAGTATTTTTCTCGCAACCATACGAAAAAACTTCTAGGCAGCAAAAAATGTTGCTAGATTATTATAAACTGCAAGATCACCCCTTCCTGATGACGCCGGACCCGCGGCTGTTTTTCGCGAGTTCTGCGCATTCCAAGGCTCATGCCCATCTTCTCTACGGCCTCGCCCAGCGCGAGGGCTTCGTCGTCGTCACTGGCGAAGTTGGTGCCGGCAAGACCACCCTCATTGAACGCCTGTGCGGCGAGCTTGACCCGACCGGCTTCGCGATCGCCCGCATCGCCACGACCCAGGTCTCCGGCAACGACCTATTGCGGTTGGTCGCTGATAGCTTCGGCGCCCCGGCCGAGGGCGAGAAAGCCACCGTCCTGCGTGGCATTATCGCCGCGCTGCGTAACGCTGAACGCCGCCACCTGCTGATCGTTGACGAGGCACAGGCGCTTTCGCCGACCGCCCTCGAAGAACTGCGCATGCTCTCGAACATCACCGATGGCAGCCGCGCCCTGCTGCAAACCATCCTGCTTGGCCAGCCGCAGCTGCGCCAGCTCATGGCCAGCCCCGATCTCGATCAGCTCCGCCAGCGCGTGCTCGCCTCCTACCACCTGAGCGGCCTCGCCCGCGACGAGACCCACGCTTATGTCGAGCACCGCATGCGCGGGGTCGGCTGGACCGGCCTGCCCGCCTGGGGCGAGGGGGCACTCGATCTGGTCCACGATGCCTCGGGCGGTATTCCCCGCCGGATCAACCGGCTTTGCTCGCGTGTCCTGCTCGCCGGCGCACTGGAAGAGGCCGAAGTGCTGACCGCCGAGCTGGTACAGACAACAGCCGAGGAGCTGGAGGCGGATCTGCTTGGTGACGCGCCAGCGCCAGAACCCGCCAGCGCCGTCCCCAGCTATGACATCGACGCCTTCGACGCCCTCGCGCGCCGGGTCGAGGCGTTGGAGCGCCAGATCGCCCGGCGCGAGCGGGTCTTCAACAAGCTGCTCGACCTGGTGGCGGGCCTTGAGGAGCGCCAGCCATGACCGGCGGGTCCATCCGCAACGCCATGTCGGTCGATGTCGAGGACTGGTTCCAGGTCTATAACTACTTCGGCGTGATCCCGCGCGACGCGTGGGAGACCCTCGATCGTCGGGTCGAGGCCCGTACCGATGAGGTGCTGGAGCTCTTTGCCTCGGCGGGCGTCCAGGCCACCTTCTTTACCCTTGGCTGGGTCGCCGAGCGTCACCCGGCGCTGATCCGCCGTATCGTGGCGGGCGGGCATGAACTCGCCAGCCATGGGCACGGTCATGAGTTGGTCGTACAGATCGGCCCCGAGCGTTTCCGCGCCGATCTCCTCCGCGCCAAGCGGCTGCTCGAGGATGCCGGCGGCGTTGCCGTCACCGGGTACCGCGCGCCGACCTTCTCCCTCAGCCCTTCGCTCACCCCCTGGGCCTACCCAATCCTCGCCGAGACCGGGCACACCTATTCCTCCTCCGTCTTCCCGGGCCGCCATGCTGGCGCTGGCGATGCAGAAATCCTGCCTTGGCGGCCACTCGGCTCGTCGGTGCTTGAACTACCGATGACCGTCCTGCGCCTGCCTGGTCGGACCTTGCCGGTGGCCGGTGGCGGCCCCTTCCGGGCAACTCCGCAGCCGCTCTTCCTGAGCGCCTTACGGCGAGTCAATGCGCTCGGCCGGCGCGGTATCTTCTATTTCCACCCCTGGGAGATCGACCCCGACCAGCCCCGAATCCCCGGCCTTTCCTTCGCCAAGCAGTTCAAACATTTCACGGGTCTGCGGCAGATGGCACCCCGGCTCTCCGCGCTATTGCATGCCTTTGATTGGGCCCGCATGGATGAGGTCTTCGCGGCGGAGCTGGCCGATCCTGGTTCCAGCCTCCCGCTCGCCGCCGAGTAGGGGATCGCATGGCTGTCCGCATTCGCAGCCTGGAGGATGCCGCCGGGGCCGCACCGGCCTGGGACGCCTTCGTGCAGGCCACACCAGCCGCGAGCTTCTTCCATCTCAGCCCATGGGCAGCCGTGATCCGCCGCGCCTTCGGCCATCCCACTCATTACGCCTTCGCCGAACAGGATGGCGCGATCGTTGGCGTCCTGCCGCTGGCCCGCCAGCGCACCCTGCTGTTCGGCGATACCCTCGCCTCGACCCCCTTCTGCGTCTACGGCGGCGCCGTGGCGGCAACGCCAGAGGCCGCAGCCGCGCTCGAGGGCCATGCGCTCGGCCTGCAGCGCCGGCTTGGTGCGCCCTGCCTCGAATATCGCCGCCTGGCGGCCGCCGATCCCGGCTGGACCGGCCGCCCGCCGCTCTATTTCACCTTCCGCAAGCCCATCGTCATCACCGGCGACGATGCCAAGGACATGCAGAAGAACATCCCGCGCAAGCAGCGCGCCGAGGTCCGCAAGGCCATTGATCGCTTCAAGCTCACCTCGGTTTCCAACAGCGATACCCGCATCCTGCACCGCCTCTATGCCGAGAGCGTGCGCAACCTCGGCTCTCCAGTCTTCCCCCGTCGCTACTTCACCCTGCTGGCCGAGGCCTTCCCCGGCGCGCACGACGTCACCACGGTGCTGCATGAGGGCACGCCGGTTTCCTCGGTGCTGAACTTCCACTTCCGCGACCAGGTGCTGCCCTATTACGGCGGCGGCAGCCAGGCCGCCCGCGGCCTCTCGGCCAATGACTTCATGTACTGGGAAGTGATGCGCCGCGCCGGGCGGGAACGCGGGGCGACGCTGTTCGATTTTGGCCGCAGCAAGCTCGGCACCGGTGCCTTTGCCTACAAGCGCAACTGGGGCTTCACCGAGGAGGAGCTGCACTACTGCTACCGCCTCGCGCCCGGTGCCACGATCCCGGAGAACAACCCGAACAACCCGAAATACCGGCTGTTCATCGCGCTCTGGAAGAAGCTGCCCCTGCCGGTGGCCAATATCCTCGGGCCGCCGCTCGTCCGGGGGCTGGGATGACCCGTCGCCTGCTTTTCCTCGCGCATCGCTGCCCCTACCCGCCGAACAAGGGCGAGAAGATCCGCGGCTGGAACCTGCTCAAGCACCTCGCCCAGCGTTGGACCATCGACCTCGGCTTCCTGCTCGATGACCCCGCCGATGCCGCGCATCTCGATACGCTCCGCGGCGTCTGCGCGCATGTCGAGGCGCATCCGGTTGGCGGCTATGGCCGCTATCTCCGGGCGCTTGCGCATCTGCGCCCCGGCCAGCCGCTGACCCTCGGCTATTTCCACGCCCCGGGCCTCGCCGCATGGGTCAATCAGGGCCTTGCCGACCGGCGCTGGGATGTCGCCTATCTCTACTCCTCGGCCATGGCGCCCTATGTCATGGGCCCGCGCGGTGCGGCCGGGCTGCGCCGGCGGGTCTGCGACATCCAGGATATCGACAGCGAGAAATTCCTCGCCTACGCCGAGACCGCCGCCCCGCCCATGCGCCAGGTCTACCGGCGGGAGGGCCGCACCCTGCTGGCGCTTGAACGCCAAGTCGCGCAGGCCTGCGACTACAACATCTTCGTCACCGAGGCCGAGGCGAAGCGCTTCGCTGAGCTCGCCCCCGAAAGCGCCGGGAAGATCGGCTGGATCGACAATGGCGTCGATCTCGACCTCTACGACCCTGCCCTGCCGCTCCCCTCCCCCTACGCCACGCCCGCGCCGAAGCTGGTCTTCACCGGGACGATGAGCTACCGGCCGAATATCGACGCCGTGATCTGGTTCGCCACCGCGGTGCTGCCGCTGCTGCGCCAGCGCGACCCGGCGCCGGAATTCTGGATCGTCGGCGCCAATCCCACCCCGGCCGTCAGCGCGCTCGCCACCCAGCCCGGCGTGCATGTCACCGGTCGCGTTCCCGATGTGCGCCCCTTCCTGCGCCATGCCGATGTGGCTGTTGCCCCCCTCCTCCTCGCCCGCGGCATCCAGAACAAGGTGCTGGAGGCGATGGCCATGGGACTGCCCGTGGTCGCCAGCCCCGGCGCCCATGAGGGCGTGCGCGCCGAGGCCGGGCGCGACCTGCTGGTCGCCGAGGGCGCGCCAGCCATGGCCGCCGCCATCGACGCGGTGCTCGATGGCCGCCATCCCGGCCTGGGCCCCGCCGCCCGCCAGGCCATCCTCAACACCTATGGCTGGCAGGCGACGCTCGCCCGGCTCGATCCGATGCTTGAGCCGACCGGTCCCGGCGGCCAGGATGCGGGGCCCCAGGCCCCGGCCCGGCACGGCGAGGGAAACCCGGCGTGAACCATATCCAGCCTCTCGCGCCGGCCGTCCCGGTCGCGGCACCGGCCCCGCCGCCGCACTGGGCAGCGGCCTGGCGCGGCGCCGGGGCGCTGCTGCTGGCCGGGCTGCTGCTGCTCGGCCTGCTGTTCCGGGCGGAAATCCTGGCGGCGGTGACGGTCTGGGACGAGAGCACGGCCTATAATCATTGCTGGCTGGTGCTGCCGATCGCCGGCTGGCTGGCTTGGAACCGCCGCCACCGGCTGGTGCCCTTGCTGCCCCAGCCGCTGCCCTGGCTGGCCCTGCTGGCGCTGCCCATCGGCCTGGTCTGGCTGGCGGCGGAGCGGCTGGGCATCATGGAGGGACGGCAATTCGCCGCCCTCGGCCTGATGCTGCTGTTCACGGTGACGGTGCTGGGCTGGCGCTTCGGGCGGGCGATGGCCGGGCCCTTGCTCTACCTGCTGTTCCTGGTTCCCTTCGGCGCCTTCGCGACACCCCAGTTGCAGGACATCACCGCCTGGTTCGTCGATGTCGGGCTGAACTTCACCCAGATTCCGCATTACATCAGCGATCTGACCATCGAAATCCCGGCCGGCACCTTCTACGTGGCCGAGGCCTGCGCCGGGCTGCGCTTCCTGATCGCCGCGCTGGCCTTCGGCGCGCTCTATGCCCTGACCATGTTCCGCAGCCCCTGGCGGCGGCTGGTCGTCATGGCCCTGGCGCTGGCGGTGCCGATCATCGCCAATGGAATCCGCGCGCTCGGCATCGTCGTGCTCGGCAATTATCTCGGCTCGGCCGAGGCGGCGGCGGCCGATCACCTGATTTATGGCTGGGTCTTCTTCTCAGCCGTGATCCTGCTGCTGATCCTGGCCGGGCTGCCCTTCCGCGAGGATGTCGGGCTGCCACCCATGGGCCCGGTGCCGCCGCCACACATGCCGGCCAGCACGGCGCGGCTGGCGCTGGCCGGCGGGCTTGGCCTGGGGCTGGCGGCGCTGGCCCCGGCTGGCGCCGGGGCGCTGGACGCCGCGGCCGGGGGGGCGCAGCCGCTGGCCGCCCCCAGCCTGACAGCGCCCGAGGGCTGCACCGCCACACCGGGCGAGCTGCGCTGCGGGGAGCTGCGGCTGCGGGTGGAAATGCTCGGCTTCCCGCCGGGCGGCACCTGGGGCCTGGTGGTGGCGGCGCGGCGGCAGGCCGAAACCGGCGCCGCCGAGGAAGACACCACCTTCACCGTGAACGAGCCCGGCCGGGCGCTGTGGCAGGGGCGGCTGCGGGCGGACGGCGCCGGGGCGGTGGCAAGCACCGCCTGGCTGGGGGGTGAGCCGGTGGGCGACGGGGTCAGGACCCGGCTGCGGCAGGCCCGCAACAGCCTGCTGGGCGGCGGCGGGCGGCCGGTGCTGGCGGTGGCGCGG
>CAITYE010000135.1 GCA_903896535.1 uncultured Paracraurococcus sp. | reverse complement strand
GCGGGCGCGGGCGGCGCTGGAAGCGCTGCTTGCCGCCGGTGAGGCGGACCGCCGGGCCTACAGGGCGATGGCGGCGTTGGAGCTGGCCGAACATGGCGATACCGCCGAGGGCCGGGCGGCCGAGGCGCGTTGGCTGCGCGAGGCGGCGAGCGCGCCGGAGCCACAGCATTGGCGCTGCGGCGCCTGCGGCAAGACGCACGCGGCCTGGGCGCCCGTCTGCGACGGCTGCGGCGCGACGACGCGGATTGGCTGGCAGTAAGCAGCGGCGGGCGTTGCACGTCGCGCGGTGGGCGTGTATGGCCCGGCCGCCGGGTTCGCCGACTTAGCTCAGGGGTAGAGCAACTGATTCGTAATCAGTAGGTCCGGGGTTCAATTCCCCGAGTCGGCACCAGTTTCCCTTTGATTGTGTTGGTGGTTTCGTGGTGTCCCGGCGGCTGGTCGCGGCTTGGCCTTCCGGCTGGACGCCAATCGTCCACCAAAAAATCGCCCCTGATTTGAATGACTTGGGGCGTTATTTTGTGAAACTACCGCGCTCTTCATCGCACGCAGCGCGCGGCGGGGTGGATCTGCACCTGTGCGACGGCGGCGCGCATGGAGCGCCTTTTTGCAGCCCTGCCGCCGGGCGCCGATCAACGGTTTGCCGCCACCTTTTCCCATGCAATCCGGGCACCCTGAGCGGCCGCAGCTTTGGCCGATTTCGCCGGCTAAAATGCCGGCTGGTTCCATCGAACACCGGCCAGGTGATCGGCACCCCCACCACCCACCCCCGCCTCGGGCCGAAAAGCCGGCGCCGCGAAGGACAGGGCGACGGTAACGATGCGCTGGGGTGGCGCCTCCGTGGGCAGCCCATGGCCGCCCGGGTCGTAATGCGGCAGGCTGCGCACAACCAGGGAGGCAACGCCCATGACCGAGACCACGCGCCGCATCGTGCTCTCCACCTGCGCCATCCTCGCCGCCGCGGGACCGGCTCGCGCGGCCACCGCGCCAATGGTCGAAACCAGCCTCGGCACGCTGCGCGGTGCCACCGCCGACGGCGTCCATAGCTTCAAGGGCATCCCCTACGCCCGCGCCGCGCAACGCTTCGCCCCGCCTGGTGCCGCCGAGCCCTGGCCCGGTGTGCGCGATGCCATCGAGCACGGCGCCACCGCACCGCAGCTTCGTGGCGCCGCACTGCCGGTGTTCCGCTACCTCGACATGACAGCGGCGCAGGCCGAGGATTGTCTGACGCTCTGCCTCTACACCGCCGGGCTGGGCGATGGCCGCAAGCGCCCGGTGCTGGTCTGGCTGCATGGCGGCGCCTGGAGCACGGGCGCCGGCACCTCGCCGATCCTCGACGGCAGCGCACTCGCACGCGAACAGGACGTGGTCATCGTCGCGGTGAACCACCGGCTGAACGTCTTCGGCTACCTGTTCGACAGCGGCCTCGCGCCCGGCGCCGGCAACAATGGCGTGGCGGATATGGTCGCCGCCCTCGGTTGGGTGCGCGACAATATCGACCGCTTCGGGGGCGATCCGGCGAACGTCACCATTTTTGGTCAGTCCGGCGGTGCCGCGAAGGTCAGCGCGGTCATGACGGCGCCCGCAGCCAAGGGGCTGTTCCATCGCGCCATCATGGAGAGTGGCTCGGGGGCGCTGAAGCTGGCCTCGCCCGATGATGCCGGGCGCGCCGCGCACGCGCTGCTTGGCGAGTTCGGCCTGCAGCCTGGCGAAGCGCCGAAGCTGCGCGACGCGCCTGCCGACAAGCTACTCGCCGCCATGGCGAAGGTCGTCGCGGCGCAGGGTGGCGCCAATAACTTCCGCCCGGTACTGGACGGCGCCTTCTTCACAGCGCACCCATTCGACATCCAGGCACCCACGACCGCGCGCGATGTCCCGCTGCTGATCGGCTCGGCCGAGACCGAGATCACCTTCTACCTGGCGCAGGACCCGAAGAACCGCAGCCTGACGGCGGAGCAGATGCGGGCGCGCGTGCAGCGCTTCCTGCGCATTGACGCAGCGACGACAGATCGCGTGGTCGCCGCCTATGCCGCGGCCATGCCCGGCGCGACACCCACCGACGTGCTGGCGATGATCGGCTCTGACCAGAACTACCGCATGGGCATGATCCAGGCGGCGGCCCTGAAGACCGCATCCGGTGGCGCGCCAGCCTGGCTCTATACGTTTACCTGGCGCAGTCCGGCGATGGAGGGAGTCCTGCGCTCCCCGCACACCGCCGAAATCCCCTTCGTCTTCGGCAATACGGACATGGCGCGGGACTTCACTGGCGATGGTGCTGAGGTGCCCGCTGTGCGCAAGCGGATGATGGCGCTATGGGCGAGTTTCGCCCGCACCGGACGGCCGCAGGCACCTGACGTGCCGGACTGGCCGGCCTATGACGCGGCGAGCCGTATCACCATGCTACTGGGCAACGAGGCCACGTTGGCGCGGGACCCGGCGAGCGCACAGCGTCAGGTGCTAGCCGCGATTCCACGCTTCGAATATGGGCACCCCACGACCTTCACCCGGGACTGAGGCGCGACATATTTAAGGTTGGCAGCGCGCTTGCGCTGGCGGGTCCAGCGCGCGCGGCGCCCTGGAATGCCGGGCAGGTCGCGCATATCCTGCCGACCGTCAGCCATGACCGCGCCTGGCTGGTGGTGTCGCTGACGGAGCCGCAAGACCGCCCGCCAGTGTTGCACCTCGATGATCATCGGGTCCCGGGCCGCCGTACTGATACCGAGGGGCTGCACTGGTCCTTCGACGCGGTGGAGCTGGAGCCCTCACGCCGCTACACGCTCGCGCTGATCGACGCGGTCGGACGGCCGCTCTGCGACGCTTGGCCGCTTCGCACCTTTCCAGCACCTGGCGATCAGCCGGGCCGGCTGCGCGTGTTGTTCTATACCTGCGCCGGTGGGCACGACCTGACGGGCCGTTTGCTGTCGGTTGCGACGCGCGCGCGCCTGCTTGACCGCGCCCTGTCCTTTGAGCCGGACGTGCTCATTGCCAATGGCGATCACGTCTATTGGGATCAGCGCCGCCAGGTCGGTGCTGCCACCGCGGCGCTACCTGAAACCATTACCCGTATCACCGGTATCTTTGACCGCAGCGCCCCCCCTGTTGGGGACGCCGAATGAGCGCGTCCTGAAGCGCGCCGCTCTACGCCACGCGTTGTCGCAGCGTGCCGGTTTTCTTCATGCAAGACGACCACGACCATTTCGAGAATGACGAGGCGACCGACCAACTTGTCACCTTTCCGCCCGATCCCTTCATGCTGGCCGCGGCGCGCGCCACGCAGCGCCTCTACTACCCGGCCTTTCTGCCTGATGCGAACCGCCCCCTCGGGCTCGGGAGTACGCGTGAGGACGGGATCTCCGAGAGCTTCGGTACGCTGCGCTACGGCCGGCTGCTGGAGGTGCTGATGTACGACTGCCGGCGCTTCCTGACGTTGCACGGGCCGAGCGCCACGTTCATTCCGGAGACCACCGAGGCCTGGCTTATGCAGCGCATGGCGGCTGGTGAGACGGCGCATCTGATCAACGCACCCTCGACACCGCCGGGCTGGAGCGCTGGCAAGTGGGGCGAGTGGTACGCCGACCTTGAGGACGGTGCCAAGCTTTCGACCGCGCGCCGAAACCCTATTGGCAGGCGGGCTGGCGCGCCCAGCACGATCGCCTGCTGGTGGCGGCTTCGGCCATGCGTGACCGCACGCCGCTCTTCGTCAGCGGCGACCTGCACGGGATCGGCGAGACGGTGATCGGCCGCAGCGGCGCCCACGATTTCTCGCGCCACCCAGTGGTCAGCGTGCTCTGCGGCCCGGTCGGCACCGGCAAGCCGGGCTTTCCAAGCTTCATCCGCGGCATGGTTCCACAGGTGCCCGCGGGCCTTGAGGTGCAGGAAGCGCTGCAGCCGATCGAGGAGAACGGCTTCACGATCGCCGATGTCACCGCAGAAGACATCACGCTGCGTTACTTCAAAAGGCGCCGCGCGCCGGAAGCGGCGATCGATGAATTGGAGCCCTTCCGGACCACGGTGCTGTCGCGGCAGTGAGGGGGGCGGAGGTGCGCATTTGCGCCTGTGGGGCGTTGACGCGCTTATGGGCAATAGCGCTGGACCGACGGGAGCGCGCATGACCGGGTGGGCGACCCTGATTGCTTTGCCGCGATGCGGGCCGAGTGTGAGCACAGCGCCGAGCACCGATGAGCCTATGTGGCGTCCCGCAGCGTTCTATATCTGCACTGGCCCGGCGCAGTACGGAGGGCCCTAAACAATGCGGCGTTTCGTTCTGCCGCGGCGGCATCGACCGGCTGAGCAAGCAAAGAAGGACGAGGCGGGACCCCTGAAAAAAAGGGCGTGAACTCATGGCGGCGTAGGGTATGGCCATCCTGCCCAAGGCGGCGGCCGGTTGGATCTGCACCGCCCGCGGTGTGCTGCTTGGGTACCAGCCGCGACTGTTCGGCGATCTCAAACTCTCGTTCGGTGCCGTGGTGCGCTTGGGCCCGGCGAACGCGCGAAGTTGCCGTGTGGCTGCCCAGATCATCTTATCCCTATTCTGATGGAGATAAGCTGCTCTAGAGCATGCTGCGTTCACATGCGTTCACGCAGCCCGCTCTAGCATTTTTTGGATCGCGCGATTCAGCGCCTTCGGCGATTCCGCCTCAACGCATCGCGCTCTAGAAACACTAATGGCTGAAGCAGGAAGTCCGTCCAGACGATTATGTCTGAACGGATATTCCTCTATGCTTTTTGGCGTTCGATAGACAAGGCGGCGATGGCCCAGGCATTCGATCAGCTGCTCGCGGCGATCCGGCGTTGTTCGGTTTGCGCCGCACATCTGCCGCAGGGGCCGCGCCCTATCGTGCAGGCGGCGGTGGGCGCGCGGATCGTGATCGTGGGCCAGGCGCCAGGCTCGAAAGTGCATATGAGCGGCGTCCCCTGGCAGGATGATAGCGGCGATCGGCTGCGCCAGTGGGCTGGCCTCGACCTTGCCACCTTCTATGATGCGAACCAGGTCGCGTTGATCCCCATGGGCTTCTGCTACCCCGGCGCCGAGCGTGGCGCCGACCTGCCGCCGCGGCCGGAATGCGCGCCGCTTTGGCATCACCAGTTGCTCGCCGCCCTACCCGCACGGCGATTGACCCTATTGGTGGGGATGCACGCCCAGGGCCGCTACCTGCCGGTGAGCAAACGCCAGACCTTGACCGAAACCGTGCGCCGTTTCCGAGAGGCGCCGTCGAGCAGCTTTCCGCTGCCGCATCCGAGTTGGCGGAGCACCGGGTGGATGCGGCGCAATCCGTGGTTCGAGCAGGAGGTGCTGCCGGCGCTGCGGGGGGCGGTGGCGAGCGCACTTATGTGATCGAGCTCAGAAACAATCGCCAGACATTGGCATGCGCCCATGCGGGCCGACTGTCTTGGGGCACCAAAAAAGCTAATACCGTTGGTCAGAGGATTTGCTTTCTGGTATTGTTGGCGCCTCGGCCAGTGAATAAAATATCTCACAGTCGAGCAGCGCGTCCCGTAGTTTGCCGTTCAAGCTGCCATTAAATACGTTCTATTGGGCTGCTCTAACGACACTATTTTTTAGAGCAAGAAGTCCGTTCAGACGATTACCTCTGAACGGATATTACTCTAACAGCCACGATGAACCGCGTCGCCACGCGGAGCCACCCGAGCCTTCCCGTGCCACCAACCGTGGCGATTGAACCCCCCCCCCGGTCGTGAGATCGGGAATCTCCCTCGCGGTGGTTGATGCCCTGAAGGGTCATCCCGCCGCCATTGCCGCCGTTCAGACGACCGAGTCAGAACGCGACAGATTCAGAACGCAGCTCACGTGGCGAACGGCGTTTGGCCGGCTGCCGCTCCATCAAACCGCGCAGCAATGCTTTCACCGCGACAGCGTCGGCCTCTGGATACTGGGCGAGCATGTCGCGCTCGTGCGTGCGGGCGAGATCGATCAGCTCCTCGGCCATGGCTTCGCCGCGGGCGGTCATCACCACGCGGACCATGCGACGGTCTCGCTCATCGGGGGTCCGCTGAAGAAGACCATCGCGCACCATGCGATCGCGCAGCTTTGTCATCGTCGGCTGCCGCAGCAGGCACACTTCGGCCTG
>CAITYE010000134.1 GCA_903896535.1 uncultured Paracraurococcus sp. | reverse complement strand
CCACGCGCCGCTTCAGTTCCTGATATTGCCGCTCTGCTGCGGAATCCCTGTCTGTTCAAAGCAGACCTTGGCGAAGGCGGCGACACCTTCGCGGATTTCTGCCTTTGACGGCAGCGCGAAGCAGAGCCGCAGTTGGGAGGTTGCCGAGCCCGGATCGACCGCCCATTCGGGCCCCGGGTTGAACACGATGCCACGTTCCGCCGCTGGCTTGACCAGGGTGCGGACATCCACCTCCGCCGGCAGCTTCAGCCAGAGAAAGATGCCGCCCCGCGGCCGGAACAGTTCGGCGGCGCTGCCGAACTCGCGCTCCACCGCCTCGATCATGCAGTCGAGCTTCTCCTTCAGCACGCCGGACAGGGCGGTGACGTGCTGGTCGAAATGGGTCGAGAAATACTCGGCGACCAGCATCTGCTCGACCATCGCGCTGCCGGCATCGGTCTTCAGTGAGATCAGCCGCGCCAGCACCGGCCAAGGCGCGACGGCGTAGGCGGAGCGCAGCGCCGGCGCCAGGGTTTTCGAAAAACTGCCAATATGGATCACCTGTGCAGGGTCCATGGCATAAAGCGCGGGCGGCGCCTCGATCCCCGCCCAGACCAGGTCGGCGTAACACTCATCCTCGAAGACCGGCACGCCATGCGCGCGGGCCAGCTTGAGCAGCGCTTCCCGCCGCGCCAGCGGCAGGATGGACCCGGTCGGGTTCTGGATGGTTGGGATGGTGTAGATGTATTTCGGGGTCACCCCCTTGGCCTGCAACGCGTCCAGCGCGTTCGACAGCGCATCGATGCAGATGCCCTCATCATCCAGCGGCAACGGAACCGCATGGACGCCCTTGGCCTGCACCCGGCTGATCGCCCCGCCATAGGACAGTTCCTCCACCAGCACCGTATCGCCCGGCGCCAGCAGCAGGTCGTTCACCAGGTCGAGCCCTTGCAGGGAGCCGGAGGTGATCAGCACATCGTCGCGGGTCACCGAAAGCCCCCGGTGCCGCTTCAGCTTGTCGGCTACCAGGTCGCGCAGTGGCCCATAGCCCTGCGGCCCATGACCGCAATTATACAGCGCGAGGCTCGCCCCCTCTCGCCGCAGCACGGCTTCGGCGCAGGCGGCGAGATCGGCCACCGGCACCCGCGTCGGGTCGTTATGCCCGCCGATGAAGTTGAACTTCGGGAACCCGGTGAAGCGGCCGGATGGCTCCGGCACGCCGGGGCGGAACAGGCGGCTGTAATCCGGGCCGGCGGTGGTCGTGCTCATGCGGCGTTTCCCCGTTTGCTTGCCGGCAGTCTCGCCGCCAGGGCCCCGCCCGGCAAGCCGGGACGGTCAGGCCGCCACCGCCTCAGCCGCCGGCACGCCGCGCACCTGATGCGCCTGCAGCCGGGGCATCACCTCGCGCCCGAAGCGGCGGATCTGCTCCAGGAACATATCATGCGGCATGGCCCCGCGATTGAGGCTGACCAGCAAGGTATTGGCGCCGCTGGCATCGGCCTCGGCGATCAGCCGCTCGGCCACCTCATCGGCCGTGCCCCAGGGCATGTTCTCGGCCCGGCGCTCCAGCTCCGCCATCGTCAGGTTGCGGAAATCGGCGCGGGAATGCTCGGCCTGCCGGCGATTCTCGGGCGCCACGTAGTCGGTCGACCCCGCCGTGACATAGCCGTGCTGGCGCTGGATTTCGGTCTCGGTGAAGTTGCCGTGGCTGAACAGCGTGCGGTTGAAATAGAGGTGGTAGGGCCCGTTTTCCCGCACCGCCTGTGCCTTGCTGTCGGCGACATAGGCGTTGACGCCGATCGAGAGATGGTCGGGCGTCACCACCCGGCCGTGCCGGCGCTGCACATCGGCATAAAGGCGGATGATGTCGCGCCGCAGCCCGCCCGGGGCGAGGCCAGGGGTGATCGGGATATTCTTGGCCGCCGCCCATTCGATGCTCTCGCGGCTGCCGACGACGGGCATCCAGACCGGCGGGTGCGGCTGCTGCACCGGGCGCGGCCAGAGCGCCACGTCCTTATAGGACCAGAACTTGCCCTCATAGCTGAAGATATCCTGGGTCCAGGCGCCGGTCACGATTTCATAGGCTTCCTCGAAGCGCGCCCGGCTTTCCGCCATGGGCACGCTATGGACGCCGTATTCGCGCGGGATGCCGCGCGCGAAGCCGGAGATGATCCGCCCGCGTGAGAGGCAATCGAGCATCGCCAGCTCCTCGGCCAGCCGGAGCGGGGAGTGCAGCGGCAGCAGGTTGCCGTAGATGAGAAGCTTCAGGTTCTTGGTCCGCTGCGCCGCCGCCGCGGCCATGAGATTGGGCGAGTTCATCAGCCCGTAGGGCGAGGTGTGGTGCTCGTTGAAGCCGACGCCGTCATAGCCGAGCCGGTCCATCTCCTCCCAGGCCAGCAGATGCTCCTCATAGGTCCGCATCCCCACCTCCGGGTCGAAATGCCGGCCGCCGAGCGGGTAGGGGAGCTCCACCCCGTCGCCCTTCAAGTGGTCGAGATGGGTGTCGTAGGCGAGCAGGTCGAAGACAAAAACCTTCATGGCGGCGTTTCCTATGGCTGGGGCCTAGTTTGGCCAGTGTTTCAGTCCTTGCCCAGATAGCTTTCGCGGTGCTGGCGCGGGACGAAGCGGCCGGTCCCCGGCGCCGCCAGCACCCGCGCCCCGTCCCAGATGCAGGCGCCGCGCAGGAAGGTGGCGGCGACGCGGGCCTGCATCGCCCGGCCGTGATAGGGCGACCAGCGGGCATCCTCGCGGTCCTCGATGCTGGCCTCGTCGAAGACGAAATCGCCCGTCTCCAGCACGCAGAGATCGGCATCGGCGCCGATCCGGATGGCGCCCTTCTTCGGGTTGAGCCCGTGGAAGCGGGCCGGGCGTTCGGCGCAATAGCGGGCCATCAGCGTCGGCGGCAGGCCGCGTTCGGCCAGCAGGGTGTAGATCAGCGGCGCGAAGCTTTGCAGACCGGTCAGCCCGGCGCCGAGGGTGAAGATATCGCCGGTGTATTCCTTGCGCGCCCGCGGCCAGGGGGCATGGTCGGTCGAGATATAGGCGATCTTGCCCGCCAGCAGGCGCTGCCACATCCGCGCCACCTCCTCGGCGCTGCGGAAGGGCGGGTTGCACTTGCCGAAGCCCTGCAGGCGGACGAGGTCCTCCTCGGTCATGCACAGGTACTGAATGCAGGCCTCGGCCGAGGTCTTCGCCCCTTCCAGGTCGCGGAACGCCGTCGCCAGGTCGAAGCCGCGGGCGATGGAGCTATGGGCGATATGGACGTGGCAGCTGGTCTCGACCGCCATTTCGAAGATTTCGAGGTCGGCCATGCTCTCGGCCAGCGGCGGCCGGGTCCGGGCATGCATGATCGGGTCGGTCCGCCCGGCCGCCTTGGCGCTGGCGGTCAGCTTCTCGACCAGCTCCTGGTCCTCGTTATGGATGGCGCACATCAGCCCGGTGCGGGCAATTTCGCGGAAGGCGGCGAGCATGGTCGGGTGGTCGATGCGCGGAAAGCGCACCGCGTCGTATTCATAGGTGGAGAGCTTGAACGAACAGGCCCCGGCTTCCGCCAGCCCCGGGATGTCGCCGATATTCCCGTCCTTCCGGATGGTGGCATAAAGCGCCATGTCGACATGGCTGGTGCGGTTCACCCAGCCGATCTTCTCCCGCAAGATCGCCGCATCGGTCACCGGATGCGGCACGTCATAGGGCATGTCGACGCAGGTGGTGACGCCGCCGGCGGCGGCCGAGCGCGAGGCGCCCTCGATCCCCGGCCAGCCGGTGGAGGAGGAGGTGTGCATATGGCCATCGACCAGCCCGGGCAGGATCAGCTTGCCGCTGAGGTCGATCAACTCCGCTGAGGGGGGCGGGGTGCCCTGGCCGAGGGCGGCGATGCTCTCTCCGCGCACCGCGATGTAGCCGCCGGGGATCACCGCCTCGGGGGTGACGAGATCGCCGAGGATGACGCGGTCATAGGGGCTGGCGGGCATGGCGGTCTCCGGGGGCAGTGGGGTGCAGATTAACGGCCCTGCCGTGCGGCCGGAAGGCAGGCGGCGCTCAGCCCGTGGCGAAGACGCGCCGCGCGGTCGCCACCGCCAGCCGCGCCGCCTCGCTCTCGCGCTCGCCATGCCAGACCAGGGCGACGCCGACGCTCGCCATCTCCCCGGCCAGGGCGCGGAAGGCGACGCCGGGCGGGCGGATCACCGCCATGCCGGCACTGACCAGCGCGACGCCCAATCCGGCGGCAACGAAAGCCAGCTGCGCCATGGCCGAGCCCACTTCGCGCACCGCCACCGGCTCGAACCCCGCGGCGCGGCAGGCGCTGACCTGGGCATCGAAATAGGCCGGGCTGATGGAGCGCGGCAGCAACATCAGCGGCTCCTCCGCCAGGGCGCCGAGCGGCACCGGCCCGCCATCGGCCAACAGCCGGTGCCCTTCGGGCAGCGCCACCATCAGCGCATCGGCGCCCAGCGGCAGCACGCGGAGCGGTGGCCGGTCGCGGTCGAGCCGCGCGAGGGCGAAATCCACCTCACCGCGGCGCAGCGCTTCCACCGCATCGGCGGTGTCCATCTCCTCGACCGCGATTGCCGCTTCCGGCTGGGCATCGCGCAGCGCGCGGACCAGCGGGGGGAGGTAGTCGAACAGCGCCGAGGTGACGCAGGCGAGCGCCATCGGGGTCTGCCGGCCGGCGCGCAACTCTCGCGCCAACGCCTCCACCTGCTTGGCATCCTCGGCGAGGCGGCGGATCACCGGCAGCAGGGCCTCGCCCTCTCGCGTCGGGCGGGCGCCTTTGCGCGTGCGCTCCAGCAGCCTGACGCCGAGCTCGGCCTCCAGCGCCTGGATCTGGGCCGAGAGCGGCGGCTGGGAGAGACCGAGCCGGGCGGCGGCGCGGCCGAAATGTCCTTCCTCGGCGACGGCGAGGAAATGGCCCATGCGGCGGAGAATGCGAAAATCCATGCTGGGGCTAGGCCTTGAGACCGGTTCTACGATACGGAATAGCTATCGAGGCGCGCCGTCAATCGGAATGGACGAATGATCGGAAGCGGCCGAAAAGGGCGCGTCATCGTCTGAAAGCAGAGGAATCAGTTCCGCCATGCAAATGCATCCCGTGAAGCTCTACCCGTCCAAGGCGCTGCTGAAGCGCGAGGACCAGCTGGCCTGGAAGATGGCCGGCGTCGCCACCGACAAGGTGGCGGTCCAGAAGGACGTGCAGGAGATGATCATCAACCGGATCATCGACAACGCCTCCGTCGCCATCGCCGCCATCAACCGCCGGCCGGTCACCTCGGCGCGGCAGATGGCGCTTGGCCATCCCAGGAAGGGCGCGGCCACGGTGTTCGGCGTGAAGGCCGGCACCACTGTCTCCCCGGAATGGGCGGCCTGGGCGAACGGGACGGCGGTGCGGGAGCTGGACTTCCACGACACCTTCCTGGCCGCCGACTACTCCCACCCCGGTGATAATATCCCGCCGATCCTCGCCGTGGCGCAGACCATGGGCAAGTCCGGCCGCGACCTGATCCGCGGCCTTGCCACCGGCTATGAGCTTCAGATCGACCTGGTGCGCGCCATCTGCCTGCACGAGCACAAGGTGGACCACATCGCCCATCTCTGCCCTTCCGCGGCGGCCGGCATCGGCACGCTGCTGGGCCTGAAGCAGGACATCGTCTTCCAGGCGGTGCAGCAGGCGCTGCATGTCTCGATCAGCTTCCGCCAGTCCCGCAAGGGCGAGATCAGCAGCTGGAAGGCCTTCGCCCCGGCGCATGCCGGCAAGCTGGCGGTGGAAGCCGTGGACCGCGCGATGCGCGGGGAGGGCGCGCCGAACCCGATCTATGAAGGCGAGGATAGCGTGCTCGGCTGGGTGCTCTCTGGCCGGACGCAGGCCGACAAGCATGGCCGGGCGGCGGCCTATGAGCCCGTCTATTACGAGGTGCCGCTGCCCAGCCCCGGTGAGGCCAAGCGCGCCATCCTGGACAGCTACACCAAGGAACACTCGGCCGAGTACCAGTCCCAGGCGCTGATCGATCTCGCCTTCCGGATGCGGGAGAAGATCAGCGACGTCGAGGCGATCGAGAAGATCGTGATCCATACCTCCCACCACACCCACTACGTGATCGGGACCGGGGCCAACGACCCGCAGAAGATGGACCCCAAGGCGAGCCGGGAGACGCTCGATCACTCCATCATGTACATCTTCGCCGTCGCCCTGCAGGACGGGCGCTGGCACCACGTGGACAGCTACGCGCCGAAGCGCGCCGGGCGGGCGGATACCATCCGCCTCTGGCACAAGATCGAGACGACGGAGGACCCGGAGTGGACCCGCAAGTACCACTCCCGCGATCCGAATGAGCTGTCCTTCGGCGGCCGGGTGGAGATCTTCTTCAAGGACGGCACCCGGCTGGTCGATGAGCTGGGCGTGGCCAATGCCCACCCGAACGGCGCCCGGCCGTTTGAGCGGGCGCACTACATCCAGAAGTTCCGTACCCTGACCGAAGGGATCATCACCGCCCGGGAAGCCAATCGCTTCCTGGCCGATGCCCAGGACCTGGCGAAGATTCCGGCGGGCGAGCTGGCGGTGTTGAACGTGGCGCTGCCGGCCGGCACGCTGGTGGTTGGCAAGCCCGGAATTTTCTGACGCAGGCGGCGGGCGGCCGGCGCCGCCCGCCCCATCCTCCACACACGGATTGAGGAAACCATTATGAGCGAAGCCGAGAAACAGCCCGAAGTCTTCAAGGGCCTGGTCGGTGTCTATGCCGACGTATCCGCCGTTTCGAAGGTGATGCCGGAGACGAACAGCCTGACCTACCGCGGCTATGCGGTGCAGGACCTGGCCGAGAACTGCTCCTTCGAGGAGGTCTCCTATCTGCTGTGGGAGGGCGAGCTGCCGACCCGGGCGCAGCTGGCCGCCTTCCATCAGGAGACGGCGAGCCAGCGGGAGATCAGCCCGACGCTGCACCGCGTCATCCGCGAATTCCCCCATGACGCGCATCCGATGGACGCCATCCGGACCGCCGTCTCCTTCATGGGTCTGGAGGACCCCGAGGCCGGCGACGTCTCCCACGCCGCGCAGTACCGCAAGGCCAAACGGCTCTTTGCCAAGATTCCAACCTGCATCGGCGCCACCTATCGGGCCACCAAGGGCTTACCGGCGGTGACGCCCAACCCGGCGCACAGCTTCGCCGAAAACGTCTTCAACCTGGTGCAGGGCCGGGTGCCGGAGCCGGAGGTGCTGAAGGCCTTCGACGTCTCCATGATTCTTTACGCCGAGCATACCTTCAACGCCTCCACCTACACCGCCCGGCTCGTCACCTCGACGGGGGCGGATATGCATGGTGCGATCACCGCCGGCATCGCCGCCCTCAAGGGCCCGCTGCATGGCGGGGCGAACGAGGCGGTGATGCATATGCTGAAGGAGATCGGCGACCCGAAGATCGCGCGGGAGTGGCTGCAGAGCCGCTTCGATCACCGGGCGCTGGTCATGGGCTTCGGTCACCGGGTTTACAAATCCGGCGACAGCCGGGTGCCGACGATGAAGAAATATGCCGAGAAGATGGCCGAGGTGGTGCAGGACCGCACCTGGATGGAGATCTCCCGCATCCTCGCCGACGAGATGCTGACCAAGAAGAACATCCACCCCAACCTCGATTTCCCGGCCGGGCCTGCCTACCACCTGATGGGCTTCGAGATCCCGCTCTTCACACCGCTCTTCGTCGCCTCCCGCGTCACGGGATGGTCGGCGCATGTGCTGGAACAGCAGGCGGATAACCGGCTGATCCGCCCGCTCTCCTGGTACATCGGTCTCGAACAGCGGCCGATGCCGTCGCTTACCGCACGCGGCTGACGCGCGCTGATCACCCCGCTGCGCGGCATCGCCGCGCAGCGGCAGCGGTGTGGTGCATGCCGGATCGGCACCGCGGATTGCAGCCGCACAGCGCAAAGCGCGACATGTCGAACACACATGCGACGCATCGCGCATGAATTTCATCGCAGTGATTCGAGTTTTTGTTGACATGCATCGCGCGTGTGACGTTAGCGTGCCATGCGCGCACGATGTTGCACGCGATTCGCGCTGCGATGTCGAACACGACCTCTCCGCCGATCGCGTGCCACGAGTGCCGCGGCAGGGAAGGACGGTCCATGGACCGCGGGATGGATGGGGTGCCGGCTTACAACTTCGCCGCGTATTCCGCACCGGCAGGCAGCGCGATCCGCGCCTCGTTTGCCGGCATGATGAAGATGGTGATCGCGGGGCATGGACTGCGCCCGGCCGCGACCAGCTGCGTCATCGACCGTGGGACCTGGACGGCGACCGAACCAGCGACGCGCGATACGGGATCCGCGCTGCGCCGGCGTCGCACGGCCGTGCCCGGCCGAGATACGGCCCGCGGGCTTCGCCCCGCGGCTGCCGTTCCACGCAACGTGACATGGAGATCCTGTTGATGACCGAGACTGTCGAGACCCCGAAGGCCGCCGCCATGGCGATGGCCTCCACCCGTCGTACCGCGAAGAAGCCGGCTTCTGCCCGTGGCCGCGTCACGGCGAAGAAGCCCGCCGCCCGCAAGGCCGCGCCGAAGAAGGTCGCCGCCAAGAAGCCCGCCGCCAAGAAGGCGGTGAAGCGGGTGGTGAAGAAGGCCGCGCCGAAGAAGGTCGCAAAGAAGCCCGCCGCCAAGAAGGTGGTGAAGAAGGCGGTGAAGAAGGCCGCGCCGAAGAAGGCCGCTGCCAAGAAGCCCGCCGCCAAGAAGGCGGTGAAGAAGGCTGCGCCGAAGAAGGCCGCTGCCAAGAAGCCGGCCGCCAAGAAGGCCGTGGTGAAGAAGGCCGCGCCGAAGAAGGTCGCGCCGAAGAAGGCCGCCCCGAAGAAGGTCGTGAGCGGCGCCCGTTCGGAGGCCGCGAAGAAGGCCGCCGCCACCCGCGCCGCAAAGAAGGCCGCCGCCGCCGCCGCCGCGATGGTGCCGACCGAGCCGCAGGTGATGTAAACCACGCTTGATCCCGGCGAGGGGGCGCCATCCCGCAAGGGGTGGCGCCCTTTTCGCGATGGCGGCCTGCGATCCTGCCAGCGGTGAGCGAAGCTTACTCGTGCCGTCTGGCATGCGAACACGAAACCGATTGGTCTCAGTCGCAGCTGCCGCCGGCCAGCCAGGCCTTGCCGCGGGCATAGAGCGCGGCAACCTCCGGCCCTTGCAGCCCCGGCATATCGGTCTTCACCGCATAGCCGATCCCGGTCTGCAGATAGGCCAGATGCCGATAGCCGGCCGGGAAGCGCCCCAGCAGCGCGGGGTCGAGCGTCAGCCGCACTGCTGGGTCGACCGGGTCCATCCGGTCCTTCTCGTAGATCGGCTGGCGCAGCACCACGCCCCAGCGCCCATCGCGCTGTTCCAGGAAATCGTAGAAGCGCCCGGTGCAGACCACATCGACCAGGACGCCATGCACCTTGGCGCGCTGGCTGATCGTCATCTTGGTCTGGCTGATCGCCCGCGGCCCGGCGAGATCGGCGCTATGCCCGCCGAGGAAATGCAGGATCGAGACGCCCTTCTCCCAGCCGGCGATGCTGGCCGCGATGAACTCCCGCCACGGGGCCTGGCACCAGGTGGCCATCATCCGCCCGTCCGCGTGCCAGCAGGTGGCGAAGCGGTCCCAGTCGCCGGCATCGCGCCAGACGACCCAGTTCTCCACCAGGGCGCGGATCGCCAGACGGTCGAGCATCTCCTGCGACATGGCGGGACCCTCTCTCATTTATATATGTGTGCGGTCAGACCCCGAAGGCCTTCAGGAAGAAGTCGCGCGCGCCGAAATTGCCGCTCTTGAGCGCGAGGTGCAGGCCAGCGGGCTCGGCAAAGGTCCAGGGGACGCCGGGGTCGATCTCCGGCCCGATGCGCAGCGCCCTGACGCCAAGCCGCGAGACCACCGCCCCGGAGGTTTCACCGCCCGCCACCACCAGCCGGCCGACGCCGCGTGCGACCAGCCCTTCGGCGATCTCGGCCAAGGCCTGCTCGACCAGCGCGCCGGCCGCGTCCCGCCCCAGCTTCGCCTGAAGCGCCTGCACTTGCTCAGGCGTCCCGCTGGCGGCGATCACCACCGGATGGTCGCCGAGCTTATCCTTGGCCCAATCGAGCGCCTGCGCGGCCAAGGCTGCCGGATCGGGCGTGGTCAGCGGCGACAGCTCCAGCGTATGGGCGTGGTCGCGCGCATAGCCGATCTGCCCGAGCGTCGCGCGCGAGCACGAGCCGGCGATCACCGCCGCATGGCCGCGCATGGCCGGCAGCGCCGCCGCCGCCGCACCGCGTTCCGGCAGCTTGCCTTGCCTGCGGAAATTCGCCGGCAGCCCCATGGCGACGCCAGAGCCGCCGGTGATCAGCGCATGCTCGGCTGCCGCCTCCCCGATCGCCAGCAGGTGCTGGTCGGTCACCGCGTCGATAATGGCGTAGCGCCAGCCGCTTTCCTTCAGCCCGGTCATGGTGTGGCGCAGCACGGTGGCGCCCTGTTCCACCACCTGGAAGGGAATGAGCTTCACCGTGCCGTCGGTCTGGCGCGACAGCACGCGCACCAGATTGGCATCGGTCATCGGGGTAAGGGGGTGGTTCTCCATGCCGCTCTCGTTCAGCAGCTGGGTCCCGACAAAGAGATGGCCCTGGAAGACGGTCCGGCCATTGGTCGGGAAGGCCGGATTGGCCAGCGCGAAGCCGCAATCCAGCCGCCGGACCAGCGCATCGGCCACCGGGCCGATATTGCCGGCGGGGGTGCTGTCGAAGGTTGAGCAGTATTTGAAGAAGATCTGCCGGGCGCTGGCGGCCAGCAGCGCCTCGCAGGCGGCCAGGCTGTCGCGCACGGCCTCGGCGACCGGGGCGGTGCGCGACTTCAGCGCGATGATCACCGCATCGGCGTCCGGCAGCGGCCCGGTCGGCACGCCGATCACCTGCACGGCGGTCATGCCGCCCTTGACCAGGGTATTGGCGAGATCAGTCGCGCCGGTGAAGTCGTCGGCGATGCAGCCCAGCAGCACGGCCATTCTCGTTCTCCCTTGCGGCTGTCATGCCGGGGTTTAGCGGCTGGGCGCGGCGCCGCCCATCTCCGGGCTATCGACGCCGAGCCCGGCATAGAGCTTCTGCAGCCGCGCGGCGTAGCGTTCGGGGCTGAACAGCTCGGCCTGCCGGGGCCCCGCCTCGGCGAGGCGGGCGCGCAATTCGGCGTCGCCGTCCATCGCCCGGATTGCCGCGACCAAGCTAGAGATGTCGTAGGGGTCGACGGTCACCGCCGCCTCGCCCACCACTTCCGGGAGGGAGGAGGTGTTGGACGTGATGACGGGCGTGCCCAGCAGCATGGATTCCAGCACCGGCAGGCCGAAGCCTTCGTAGAGTGAGGGGAACAGCACCGCGCGGGCGCCGCGGATCAGGTTCACCAGCAGCCGGAAGGGGGCGTAGTCCAGCAGGATGATCTTGCGCCGGGTCTTCAGGGTCTGGCCATCGAAGAAGATGGTACGAATATGGTCGTCGAACATCAGCCGGAGTTCGTCCTCCGACTTCCAGGCCTGCTTGCCGACGATGACCAGCGGCCCTTCCACCCCGCTGGCCAGGAAGGCCTGGATCAGCCGCCCGACATTCTTCTTGGGCTCGATCGCGCCGAAGAACAGCCAGTATTGCCCAGCGGTCAGGCCGAAGCTGCCGGCGATCTCGCCCACCACGTCCTGGTAGGGAATGCCGCTGAGCCGCTTGGGGATGTCGACGGCCTGGTAGGTATTGGTCACCCGCTCCTCCGGCACGCCGAGGAGGGAGACGATGTCGCGCTTAGAGGCTTCGGAGACCGTGACGATATGGTCGGCCTGCTGTGCCAGCAGCCGGCTGAGCCGCAGATAGGACCGCTTCACGTCGAGCGTGGTGTAGGGCAGGCGCAGCGGCACCAGATCGTGCAGCGTGTAGATGTTCCGCGCCCCCCGCAATTCCAGCGGTAGCGGATAGGTCCAGTGCATCAGTTCGGGTGGCTGCGGGATGGAGACCCGGAGCCGGCTGCGGAAGGCTCGGAAATGCACATGCGCCTGCTGAAACAGCCCGGCATTGTTCCAGATCTCATCGAAATGCGGCAGGCGGTCGCGATAGCCTGTGGTGATGACCTGACCGGTGATGGGCACCGGGCGGGCTCCCTCTCCGAAGGGGCCGCGCAGCAGGCGGCGGCCGCGCCGCAACGCCGTGAGCAGGAAGGGCGGCTGTTTGCCCGGTTCGTCAAAGAAGCCGATCTCGCGCAGCAGCGGGTCGGTGGAGGTGGCGGTCGGCGTGCCGTAGAGCACCCCCGTCTCGAACCCCAATTGGCCCATGGCGAAGCTGAGGTTGCGCGCATAGGTCGCCACCCCCGTGCCCTGGGTCAGCGCCAGGTTGTAGCCATCCAGGAACACGCGCGGTCGCGCCGCCATCGCTTCGCTCCCCGCTGCCGTCGCTACCAGTTCCGGAATACCTGGGTTGCCACCGCAACCTGGAAGATCAGGCTGAAAAGGTCGGAGGCGATCTGGAAGGACTTGCTGTCGAGCCTGGGCAGCGCCACCACCTCATCCCCCGGTCGCGGCGCCTGGGAGGCGTCCAGCACCAGCTCCCCCGAAGGCCGGCGGATCATCAGCGCGCTGTCGCTACCGCGCGGGGTGAAGCCGCCGGCCTGCTTG
>CAITYE010000133.1 GCA_903896535.1 uncultured Paracraurococcus sp. | reverse complement strand
CGAGGCGATGCGACGGCGCGGCAAGCCGCGCTGGCAGCCCGCCAGGATGAGGCGGCGGTGGCCCGTGATGGGCTACAGGCGGCCCCGGCCGAGGCGGCGGCCCGGCGGGCCGCGGCGGGCGCTGAGCTGGCAGCGGCCGAGGCGGTGCATGCGGAAGCGCTGACAGCGCTGAGTGCGGCGGAGCGGGCGGTGCGCCAGGGCGTTGAGGCGCGACGCCGCGCCGATGCCGATTTCGCCGGCCAGCGTGAGGCCCAGGTCAAGGCCGAGTCGCAGGTCGAGCAGGCGATGGCGGCGGCGGCTGCGGTCGCAGCCCGCATCGAGGAGCGGCTGGGGGCCGAGATCGAGCTGCCGGAACTGGTCGAGCTCAGCGAGGCGGCCGAGGAGAAAGCCCGCCGCAAGCTCGACCGGCTGACCCGGGAGCGGGAGGAGATGGGCCCGGTCAATCTGCGGGCCGAGGTCGAGCTGGCCGAGTTGGAGGCGCGAATCGGCGGCATCAGCGGCGAGCGCGAGGAAATCGGCGCGGCGATCGCCAAGCTGCGCGGGTCTATCGGGCATCTGAACCGCGAGGGGCGGGAGCGGCTGCGGGCGGTCTTCGACCGCGTCGATCAGGAGTTCCGGGCGCTGTTCGGCCGGCTGTTCGGCGGCGGGCGGGCGCATCTCGGCCTGGTCGGCAGCGACGACCCGCTGGAGGCGGGGCTTGAGATCTATGCCGAGCCGCCGGGCAAGAAGCTGTCCACCCTGTCCTTGCTATCGGGCGGCGAGCAGGCGCTGACGGCGCTGTCGCTGATTTTCGCGGTGTTCCGCTGCCATCCCGCGCCGGTCTGCGTGCTGGACGAGGTGGACGCGCCGCTCGACGACGCGAATGTGGAGCGGCTTTGCGACCTGCTGGACGGCATGGCGGCGGAAAGCGGGACGCGCTTTCTGGTCGTGACGCACCATCAGCTGACCATGGCCCGCATGCATCGGCTGTACGGCGTGACGATGCAGGAACGCGGCGTCAGCCGGCTGCTCAGCGTCGATCTGGGCCGGGCGATCGAGTTGGCCGAACAGCGCCTGGCATAACGCCGCGCGATCGCGCGGAAAACCGCATGCCGCGGGCAGTTGTGCAGCCGCTGCGCCTTGACTCCCCGCGCCCCTCCCCTTAACAAACGCCTGCCTTTCACGGGGATTACCGCGCGAAAGAGCAAGAGGTTGGACGAACTAGGTTGAGCGAGCAGGACGGCTTCACAGAGCGTCTTCGACAGGCCAGGACCCGGCAGGGTCTCGAACAGTCGAAGGAGCCGGCCGTCAAGACCGTTGGTACCGGTCCCTGGGGGATCGGGTTCCGTGCGGGGGTCGAGGTGGTCTCGGCCCTGGTTGTCGGGATCGCCATCGGTTATGCGCTGGACCATTGGCTCGGTACTTGGCCCTGGCTCTTTTTGCTGTTTTTCGTGGCGGGCTCGGCTGCCGGGATCATGAACGTGTATCGCCTGTTCAAACCTCGCGGCGGCCGGCCGGGTATTTGACGTGATGTGCCGGAGTATGCGCCGTGGCGGCTGAGGGACAGGCAATCGACGCGCTGAGCCAGTTCGCGCTCAAGCCGTTCCTGGGCGGACTCGGAGAGTCCGTGCGGTTGAGTCAGTCGAACGGGCACATGCTCATCGCGCTCGGCCTGATCGCCGCGTTGATGATGTGGGGCACAGCCCGCCGGGCCATCGTTCCCGGCCGCGTGCAGGCCCTGGCCGAGACTGCCTATGATTTCGTCCACGACCTTGTGGTCGGACAGGTCGGCGAGGAAGGGGCCAAGTATTTCCCCTTGGTCTTCTCGCTGTTCATGTTCATCCTGGTCGGCAACCTGCTGGGCATGCTGCCCTACGCCTTCACCTTCACCAGCCATATCGCCGTGACCTTCGCGCTGGCGATGCTGGTGTTCCTGGTGGTGACAGTGATCGCGCTGTCCATTCACGGCACGCATTTCTTCAGCTACTTCTTTCCGGAAGGCGCGCCGAAGCTGTTGGCGCCGCTGATCATCCCGATCGAGATCATCAGCTACCTTTCGCGCCCGGTCAGCCTTGCCGTCCGCCTTTTCGCCAACATGGTCGCCGGGCACGTCATGCTAAAAGTTTTCGCCACCTTCGTGGTGATGATCGGCGGCGCGGCCGGGATATTCGGCATCTTTGGGGCGGCGCTGCCGCTGGCGGTGAACGTCGCGCTGATCGGCTTCGAGCTGCTCGTGGCCTTCCTCCAGGCCTACGTCTTCGCCATTCTTACCTGCATCTACCTGCACGACGCGGTGCACTTGCACTAAGCGTCGCGCGGCGGATTTCGCTCACCCAACAACGTATCACGCAAGGAAGGACTGCACTCATGGATCCTGTTGCTGCGAAGGCCCTCGGGGCTGGCATCGCCGTCATCGCGCTCGCGGGCGTCGGCATCGGTATTGGCAACATCTTCGCCGCGATGGTCTCCTCGGTGGCCCGTAACCCGGGTGCCCGCGATGCCGTCTTCCCGATCGGGATTCTCGGCTTCGCGCTGACGGAAGCGGTCGCGCTCTTCGCGCTGCTGATCGCCTTCCTCATCCTCTTCACCTGAGCAGCGTCGGCGGGGCCAGCCCTCGCCGCCCTGCGAACGGGGAGATGGAAATGCAGAAGAGCTTGGTGTCCCTGATGGTGCTGGGGCTAGGGGCGTTGCCGTCGCTGGCCGGCGCCGCGGGCGATCCCGGCCATGCCAGCAGCGGTGGCATGCCGCAGCTGGATTTCGGCAATCACTGGACGATCGCCCAGGTCGTCTGGATGTTCGTGATCTTTGGCGTGCTTTACTACGTCATGGCCCGCTACGCGCTGCCGCAGGTAGCCGGGACGCTGGCCGCGCGGCGCGCACGCATCGACGGGGACCTGGAGGCAGCCCATGCCGCCAAGCTATCCGCCGATGCAGCACTGGCGGACCATCAGGCCGCCACCGCAAAGACTCGGGCCGAGGCGCAGGCGGCGATCGCCACCGCGTCGCAGCAGGCCCAGGCCGATGCGGCCGCCAAGGCGGAGGTGCTGAACGCGAAGCTGAGCGAACAGATTGGCGCGGCCGAAGGGCGCATTGCCGCCGGACGTGACGCCGCCATGGGCTCGCTCCGGGCTGTGGCGACCGACACGGCCGAGGCGCTGGTCAGCCGCCTGCTTGGTGCCGGGATCGATCGTGCCGCTATTGACCGAGCGGTCGGCTCGGCGCTTGCGGCCCGGGGGAACGGCTGATGGAACATCACTACGAACATTTCTGGCTGGACCCGAAGTTCTGGGTCGCCGTCAGCTTCGTTATCTTCTTCGTGCTGTTCGGTAAGCGTTTCTGGGGCATCCTCGTTGCGTCGCTCGATAAGCGCGCGGATCAGGTGCGCACCGATCTTGCGGAAGCGGCGACCTTGCGGCGGGAAGCCGAGGCGATGCTGAAGCAGGCCGAGGCTGACCGGAAGGCCGCGCAGGCCGAGGCGGTGGAGATGCTGGAGCGGGCGCGAGCCGAAGCGCTTCGCGTCGCCGAAGGAGCGGCAGCGGAGGCCGAGGCAGACGCCAAGCGGCGCGAACGGATGGCCATGGATCGCATCGCTGCGGCCGAGGCCAGCGCGGTTGCCGAAGTGCGCCAGGCGGCGGCCGAGGTGGCCACCGCCGCGGCCCGCAGCGTCATCGCCGAACGGTTGACGGCCGAGAACGATGGCCGGCTGATCGACAGCGCGATTTCGGAGCTGCCGCAGCGCCTCCGGGCCTGAACGCGGCCGAGCGCGATCACCCAACGGGGGCCCTTGCGGCCCCCGTTGCAATTCAGGGCCGGGCCCTCAAAGCTATCGCCAGGCAGCCAATGCTCGGAGATCCTCCCCCCATGCGCCGAACCGCTTTCGCCGCCGCCCTGCTGGGCAGTGCAGCGCTCTTTGCCTCCCTCCCCGTCCAGGCTCAGACCTTCCGCTGGGCCAATGATGGCGACGTCAACTCGCTCGATCCCTATGCGCGGAACGAGACCTTCCTGCTGGCCTTCAACGCCAGCTTCTACGAGCCGCTGGTCCGCCGCAACGCGAAGATGGAGGTGGAGCCCGCGCTTGCCGTGTCCTGGGAGCAGACCTCCCCGACCGTCTGGCGCTTCAAGCTGCGCCCCGGGGTAAAGTTCCAGGACGGTACGCCCTTTTCCGCCGATGATGTGATCTTCTCGATCGAGCGCAGCCGTCTGCCAGGCTCGAACCTGCAGTCGATCTGGGGCTCGGTGAAGGCCATCCGCAAGATCGACGACCTGACGGTGGAATTTGAGACCACGGTACCGAACCCGATCCTGCTGCAGGAGATCACTGGCTTCGGCATCATGTCGAAGGCCTGGGCCGAGAAGAACAATGCGCAGAAGCCGGCCGACCTCACCTCCAAGGAGGAAAATTTCGCCACCCGCAACGCCATGGGCACCGGGCCCTTCCGCCTGGTCTCGCGCGAGCCGGACCGCAAGACGGTGGTGGAGCGCAATGCGGGCTGGTGGGACACGCCGGCCGGCAATGTGCAGCGGGCCGAGCTGAATATCATCGCGAATGACGCGACGCGGGTGGCGGCGCTGCTCTCGGGCGAGGTCGATTTTGTCTACACCGTGCCGCCGCAGGATGTCGCGCGCATCGGATCGACGCCCAGCGTGCGGATCATCCAGGGCCCGGAGCTGCGGACCATCTATCTGGGTATGGATCAGCTGCGGCCAGAACTGATCAAAAGCGATGTGAAGGGCAAGAACCCCTTCCAGGATGAGCGGGTGCGGCGCGCCTTCTATCAGGCGATCGACGTCAACGGCATCCAGCGCACGGTGATGCGCGGGCAATCGAAGCCCACCGGGCTGATGTGGGGCCCGGGCGTCAACGGCTTCGTCGCGGCCGATGACACCCGCCTGCCGCTTGACCTGGACGCCGCGAAGAGACTGCTGGCGGAGGCCGGCTATCCGAACGGCTTCGGCGTGACGCTGGATTGCCCGAACGATCGCTACGTCAGTGATGAGGCGATCTGCACCGCCGTCACCTCCATGCTGGCGCGCATCGGCGTCAAGGTGAACCTCGTCGCCCAGACCCGCGCCCGCTTCTTCGCCGAGGTGAACGGGCCGCGCTACAATACCAGCTTCTACCTGCTGGGCTGGACGCCTTCGACGGGCGATGCGCACAACGCGATCGCCCAGCTTATCGCCTCCCGCGATGGCAAGGCGCGCGGCGTCTTCAACAATGGCGGCGTCGCCGATGCCCGGATCGACACGCTGTCGGATGCCATCGCGGTGGAAACCGACCCGGCCAAGCGCCAGGCGATGATGAGCGAGGTCGGCCGCATCGTCCGCGACAAGGCGTATTACATCCCATTGCACCAGCAGCAGATTGTCTGGGCGGCGCGCAGCAATATCGAAGTGGTGCAGACCGCCGACAACTTCATCCAACTGCGCTTCGTCAATGTGAAGTGACCGGGTGGGCGGGGCCGTGGCCCCGCCCGTTTCCCGGCCCGCTCAGCTCAGCTCCGCTCGGCGAAGGAGAGGAAGTTGGCGCTGCTGTCCTCGGCCACGCGGAACCAGCTTTGGGTGTCGCGGCGGAACTTGTCCCAGTGCGCGTGCACCTTCTTGAAGCGCGGGTTCTTGTCGCCGGTCTCGGCATAGACTTCCTGCGTCGCCTTGTAGCAGGCGGCCAGGATCTCCCGGGAATAGGGCCGCAGCTGGGTGCCATTGGCGACCAGCCGGCGCAGTGCGGCGACGTTCAGCGTATCATAGCGGCTCTGCGACCAGACATTGGTCTCCCCGGTCACGGTCTCCAGCACATGCTGGTAGTCTTTGGGCAGGGTATCCCAGGCCTTGGTGTTGATCAGTATGTCGCCTTCCGAACACGGCTCCCACCAGCCCGGGTAGTAGTAGAACTGGGCGACGCGGTTGAAGCCGAGCTTCTCATCGTCATGCGGGCCAACCCATTCGGCGCCGTCGATGACGCCGCGCTCCAGCGCCGGGTAGATGTCAGAGGCGGCCAGCTGCTGGGCGATGACGCCGAGCTTGTTCAGCACCATCCCGCCCGTGCCGCCGATGCGGAACTTCAGCCCCTTCAGGTCATCAGGCGTCTTGAGCTCGCGCCGGAACCAGCCGCCCATCTGTGCGCCGGTATTGTTGGCGGGCAGTGCGACCACGCCCTGGTCGCGATAGACATCGGCCATGATCTCCTTGCCGCCGCCCTGGAAGATCCAGGCCTGATGCTGGCGGGTGTTCATGCCGAAGGGCATCTCCGTGCCGAACCCCATCGTGGGGTCCTTGCCGATGTAATAATAGGCGGCGGTGTGGCCCATCTCGATCGTGCCGCCGCCAACGGCATCCAGCACCTGCAGCCCGGGCACCAGTTCGCCGGCGGCGAAGATCTTGATCTGGAAGGCGCCGTTGGTCAGCTCCGCCACGCGCTTCGTCAGCAGCTCGGAGACGCCCCAGAGCACATCTGTCGATTTCGGAAAGGAACTGGCCAGGCGCCAGACGACCTGCGGCTGGGCGGAAGCGAGGTGGGGTGTGGCAAGCAGGGGCAAAGCGCCCCCGGCGGCGAACATGCCGCGGCGTTTCATGGACATCGAGGCCCTCCCGTTGCAATGCCCTTCATGATCGTGGGCATTCGTCTTATAATAGGGACGTTGTTCACGGAAAAAGCGAGAGTTTTTGACCGGGCGGGGGCAGATGCCGCACCGCCCGGTCTGCTACGCCATCAGCTGCGCGCGGTCATTGCCGCCAGGAAGTTGCCCAGGCTGTCCTCAGCGACGCGCATCCAGCGGGTCTCCTCGACCCGGAAGGCGTCCCACTTCGCGTGGATCGCCTTGAAGCGGGGGTTCTGCGCGCCGACCTCGGCGTAGAACTCCTGCGACGCCTTGTAGCAAGACTCCATCACCTCGCGCGGGAAGGCGCGCAGTTGGGTGCCACCGGCGATCAGCCGGCGCAGCGCGGGCGGGTTCAGTACATCGTAGCGGGCGGCCATCCAGTGCCAGCCCTCGGTGCAGGCGGCGTGCAGGATCGCCTGGTAATCCTTCGGCAGCGCCTCATAGGCCTTGGCGTTCACCATCATGTCGATGGAGGGCGAATACTCCCACCAGCCGGGGTAGTAGTAGTACTGGGCGACGCGCTGGAAGCCGAGCTTCTCGTCGTCATAGGGGCCCACCCATTCGGCGCCATCGATGACGCCGCGCTCCAGCGCCGGGTAGATGTCGGGGCCGGCGATCTGCTGGGTGACGACGCCGAGCTTGCCGAGGACATTGCCGCCATAGCCGGCGATGCGGAACTTCAGCCCCTTCAGGTCATCGACGCTCTTGATTTCCTTCCGGAACCAGCCGCCCATCTGGGCCGCCGTATTGCCGGCGGGAATGCCGACCACCCCCTGGTCGCGGTACACATCGGCGTAGAGCTCGCGCCCCCCGCCATGGGTCAGCCAGGCCCAGTGCTGGCGGGAATTCATGCCGAACGGCAGGCAGGTGACCAGGGCCAGCGACGGGTCCTTGCCAAGGTAGTAGTAGCCGGAGGTGTAGCCGCATTCGACATTGCCGGCGCCCACCGCATCCAGCACCTGCAGCGCCGGGACCACTTCGCCCGGGCCGAAGACCTGGATCTGGAAGCCGCCATCGGTCATCTCGGCCACCCGCCGGGCGATGTGCTCCTGGGTGCCGTAGAGCGTATCGAGCGATTTCGGGAAGCTGCCCGGGCAGCGCCAGCGCACCTTCGGCTGCGCCGTGGCCAGGTTCGGCGCGGCCAGCGTGGTGGCGCCGGCGACCAGCGCGCTGCCAGCTAAAATACGGCGATGCATGCGGGTATCTCCAGGTTTAATGAAGTAAGTCGCGCCGAATAAGACCAAATCCGTCACCACGCAATCCATCCCTTGACCCGCGCATCGCGCCTGCGGCATGGGCGCTTTATGGCTGAGAGCTGCAAGCCTGCCGCACCCGCCTGCCCCGCCGTGCCAAGAGAGGCCCCCGCCGGCCAGCCCGTGCCTGACGCGCGGGCAGCCAGGCTGGCCGAAGCGCTGCGGGCGAACCTGCGCCGCCGCAAGGCACAGGCCCGTGCCCGGGCGGATGCCGCGCCGCCTCCGACCCGGCCAGAGGGCTGAGGGCTGAGCCGGATGGTTGCTGCCCCGGGGGGCTTCGGCTAATCCCCGCCACCACCGGGGCGACCGGGCCTAAGGGGGCCACGCCCCCGCACCCGAGGCCGCCAACCCATGCCGATCATGCCCGATCACTGGATCCGCCGAATGGCGGCCGAGCATGGCATGATCGAGCCCTTCGTTGAGAGTCAGCGGCGGGAGGGGACGATCAGCTACGGCCTCTCCTCCTTCGGCTACGACGCGCGCCTGGCCCCTGAGTTCAAGATCTTCACCAATGTCGACAATGCGATCGTCGATCCGAAGAATTTCTCGGATGCCGGCTTCGTGACTCGCAGCGGGCCCGCCTGCATCATCCCGCCCAACAGCTTCATCCTGGCCCATACCATCGAGTATTTCCGCATCCCACGGGATATTCTCGTGATCTGCCTCGGCAAATCGACCTATGCCCGCTGCGGCTTGATCGTGAACGTCACGCCGCTGGAGCCCGAATGGGAAGGCCAGGTGACGATCGAGATCAGCAACACCACGCCGCTGCCCGCCCGCGTCTACGCCGAGGAAGGCATCTGCCAGTTCCTCTTTCTCCAGGGCGCCGGCGCGCCGGAGGTGAGTTATGCGGACCGCGCCGGCAAGTATATGCGTCAGCGCGGCGTCGCGCTGCCGCGGCTTTAGGGGACGGCGATGGACCGCATCCGTATTCGTGGCGGCCGACCGCTGCGCGGCACCGTTCCCATCTCGGGGGCCAAGAATGCCGTGCTGGCGCTGATGCCGGCGGCCTTGCTTGGCGGACCGCTGACGCTGACCAATGTGCCGGACCTCGCCGATACCCGGACCATGGCGGCGCTGCTCGCCCAGCATGGGGTGGAGGTCGGGCATGACCGCGCGGCCGGGCGCATCGCGCTGAGCGGCGCGGCGGGCAATCTGGAAGCGCCCTACGATATCGTCCGCAAGATGCGCGCCTCGGTGCTCGTACTCGGCCCGCTGCTCGCCCGCTACGGCGCGGCGCGGGTCTCGCTGCCGGGCGGCTGCGCGATCGGCACCCGCCCGGTCGATCTGCACCTGAAGGGGCTGGAGGCGATGGGCGCCAGCATCGCCCTCGAAGGCGGCTACATCGACGCCCGCGCGCCCGAAGGCGGGCTGCGCGGCGCCCGCATCATCTTCCCCCAGGTGAGTGTCGGCGCCACCGAGAACCTGCTGATGGCGGCCACGCTCGCGCATGGGGAGACCGAATTGGTCAATGCGGCGCGTGAGCCGGAGATCGAGGATCTCGCCCTCTGCCTGATGCGCATGGGCGCAAGGATCGAAGGCATCGGCACCGGTACGCTGCGGATCGAGGGCGTGGCCGCACTCGGGCCCGCGACGCATCGGGTGCTCGGGGACCGGATTGAGGCCGGGACCTACGCCTGCGCCGCCGCCATCACCGGCGGTG
>CAITYE010000132.1 GCA_903896535.1 uncultured Paracraurococcus sp. | reverse complement strand
CGCACCCGCCAGACCGTATCCCCCAGATCATCCGCGACCAGCAGCCCCCCGCGGCCATCCAGCGCGACGCCAACAGGCCTGCCGCGTGCCCGCCCCGCCTCGTCCAGGAAACCGCTCAGGACATCGGTCGCCGGCCCGGCCGGTCGGCCGGCCGCGAAGGGGACGAAGATAACCCGGTAGCCGCTGGGTGGCCGGCGGTTCCAGGACCCGTGTTGGCCGATGAAGGCACCGGCGGCGAAGGGCGCTGGCAGGCCGCTCGGCGCGCCGATCGCCAGCCCGAGCGATGCGGTATGCGGGCCGAGCGCATAATCCGGGGCGATGGCCCGCGCCACCGCCTCCGGGTTCGGCGGCTCCACACGGGTATCGACCCGCTGGCCAAAATAGCTCCAAGGCCAGCCATAAAAGCCGCCATCACGGACCGAGGTCAGGTAGTCCGGCACCAGATCGCTGCCGAGCTCGTCGCGTTCATTCACCGCCGTCCACAGCACCGGCCCGGGGCCGGGCGCGAAGGCCATGCCGACCGGGTTGCGCAGCCCGGTCGCATAGGGGCGATACCGTCCGGTTGCCACATCCACCAGCCAGATCCGCGCGCGATCCGCCTCATTCTCCAGCCCGCGCTCGCCGTGATCGCTGTTCGAGCCGATGGCGACGAACAGGCTTTTCCCATCCGGCGTCGCCAGCAGATTCTTGGTCCAATGCGCGTTGATCTCGCCCGCCGGGAGCAGCGTCAGCACCTCGCCCGGCGCCTCGATTCGCAGCGTGCCAGGGCGGAAGGGGAAGCGGCGGATTGCGTCGGTATCGGCGACGTAAAGCGCCCCCCCGATCAGCGCCATGCCGTAGGGGGAGTTCAGCCCCTCCAGCAACGTGCTGCGGGTTTCGGCGATGCCATCGCCATCGGCATCGCGCAGCAGGGTGATGCGATTGGCGCTCGGCCGGCCGGCGCCGGCCGCACCCATGACCATCCGCGCGATGCGCCGGCGCAAATTCGCGCTTGGCCGACGCGGCGGCGCGGCGCTTTCGGCGACCAGCACATCGCCGTTCGGCAGCACCAGCACATTGCGCGGATTGGTCAGGCCGCGCGCGAAGGCCGTGACGCGGAGGCCTGCCGCCGGGCGCGGCATCCCCTCCGCCCCCCAGCCCACGGGCTGGGCGATGTTCACGGTCGGCAGCAGCGCCGGGTTGGGTGGCGGCAGCGCCGGCGCCGGGCCAATCCCGGCCTCCACCGGCAGGCGTGCCTGCTCGCAGGCGGCCAGCGCGGGCAGGGCCAGCAGCGCGGCGCGGCGCCTCATCCGAGTAGTTTTTTCACAGCATCGTTCACCAGCGCCGGATTCCCCTTGCCCTGCATGGCCTTCATTGTCTGGCCGACGAAGAAGCCGAACAGCTTGTCCTTGCCGGATCGGTATTCGGCGACCTTGTCGGTATTCGCGTCCAGCACGCCGGCGACGATGCGCTCGATCGCGCCGCTATCGGTCACCTGCCGCAGGCCGCGCGCCTCGACGATGGCGCCGGGCGACTTGCCCTCCTCGACCATCGCCTCGAACACCTGCTTGGCCAGCGTGCCGGATAGCGTCTTGTCTGCCAGCAGGTCGAGCAGCGCACCGAGATGCGCCGCCGGGACCGGCGGGGCGGCAATGCTGGTCTTGGTGCGGTTGATGGCGGCGAAGAGGTCGCCGGTTACCCAATTGGCGGCGATCTTCGCATCGCGCCCCGCAGCGACCTCCTCGAAATAGGCGGCCGTCTCACGCTCCAGGGTCAGCACATGCGCGTCATAGGGGCTAAGGCCCATGGCGACGTAGCGGGCGCGGCGCACATCCGGCAATTCCGGCAGCGCCGCCTTCAGCTGGTCGACCCAGGATTGCGCGATCACCAGCGGCGGCAGGTCGGGGTCGGGGAAATAGCGGTAGTCATGCGCGTCTTCCTTCGAGCGCATGGAGCGGGTGATGCCGCGGGCGGTATCGAACAGCCGCGTCTCCTGCTCCACCGTGCCGCCAGTTTCAAAAACCTCGATCTGGCGGCGCGCCTCGGCTTCCACAGACTGCATGACGAAGCGGATGGAGTTGACGTTCTTCACCTCGCAGCGGGTGCGATAGCCTTCACCGGCCCGGCGGACGGAGACGTTGACGTCGGCGCGCATCGAGCCTTCGTCCATATTGCCATCGCAAGTGCCGAGGTAGCGCAGGATCTGCCGCAGTTTGGTCAGATACGCCCCGGCTTCCTCTGGCGAACGTATATCAGGCTCGCTCACGATCTCCATGAGCGCCACGCCGGAGCGGTTGAGGTCGATGAAGGATTTCTGCGGGTGCTGGTCGTGCAGCGACTTGCCGGCATCCTGTTCCAGATGCAGGCGGGTGACGCCGATATTTTTGGCGCTGCCATCAGCCAGGGTGATCTCGACCACCCCTTCGCCGATGATGGGGTGGGCGAATTGGCTGATCTGATAGCCCTGCGGCAGATCGGCATAGAAGTAGTTCTTGCGATCAAAGCGCGACCACAGGTTGACCTTGGCGTTCAGCCCGAGGCCGGTGCGCACGGCCTGGGCCACGCATTCGTGGTTGATCACCGGCAGCATGCCGGGGAAGCCGGCATCGACGAAGCTGACCTGGCTGTTCGGCTCCGCCCCGAAGGCGGTCGCCGCACCGCTAAACAGCTTGGCGTGGGAGGTGACCTGGGCGTGGACTTCCAGGCCGACGACGATCTCCCAGGGGCCGGTGCGGCCTTCGATGGTGTAGGTCATGCGCTACCTTAGTCCCACTCCTGCCAGGATGCATCACAAGGCCGCTTCCGTGGACGCCGCTTCACGCCGAGTAGACCGCCAGGGCGGCGGGGGCTCCGCTCACCCCACCCCCGCCCGGATCGCCGGTAACGCGCGGAAATTCGCCGCCCGCTCGATCGCACCGCCGACCGCAAACACCGTCTCCTCATCGAAGGCCCGCCCGATCACCTGCAAGCCCAGCGGCAAACCCTGGTGGTCCAGCCCCGCGGGCACGGCAAGGCCCGGCAGCCCGGCCAGGTTCGCCGTCACGGTAAAGACGTCATTCAGGTACATCGTCACCGGGTCGTCCTGCTTCTCATCCATCCCGAAAGCGGCGGACGGCGTCGCCGGCGTGACGATGGCGTCCACCCGCCCAAAAGCCTCGTCGAAGTCGCGCTTGATCAGCGCGCGGATCTTCTGCGCCTGCAGATAATAGGCGTCGTAATAGCCGGCACTCAGCACATAGGTGCCGATCAGGATGCGGCGCTTCACCTCGGCGCCGAAGCCAGCCGCGCGCGTCCGCTCATAAAGGTCGCGCAGATCGCTGCCGGCCACCGTCTCCCGCAGCCCGAACCGCACGCCGTCATAGCGGGCGAGGTTGGAAGATGCCTCGGCCGGCGCGACAATGTAGTAGGTGGGCAGCGCGTATTTGGTGTGCGGCAGGCTGATCTCGACCGTCTCCGCCCCCTCGGCGCGCAGCCATTGCAGCCCCTGTTCCCACAGCGCGGCGATCTCGGGCGGCGTGCCGTCCAGGCGGTATTCGCGCGGCACGCCGATCCGCAAGCCCTTCACGCCGCGGCCGCAGGCGCGGGCGAAATCGGGCACCGGCACGTCGGCGCTGGTCGAATCCTTCGGGTCGAACCCGGCCATGCTCCGCAGCAGCACGGCGCAATCCTCAACCGTGCGCGCCACCGGCCCCGCCTGGTCGAGCGAGGAGGCGAAGGCCACGATGCCAAAGCGGCTGCACCGGCCATAAGTCGGCTTGATGCCGGCGATGCCGCAGAAGGCCGCTGGCTGGCGGATGGACCCGCCGGTATCGGTCGCCGTCGCCGCCAGCGCCAGCCGCGCCGCCACCGCCGCCGCCGACCCGCCGGAGGAGCCGCCCGGCACCAGCCGCGCATCCGGGTCGTTGCCCCGGCGCCAGGGGTTCTCCACCGGCCCGAAGGCCGAGGTGGTGTTGGAGGAGCCCATGGCGAATTCATCGCAGTTGAGCTTGCCCAGGAAGACCGCTCCGTCGCGGCGCAGCTGGGCGGTCACCGTGCTTTCATAAGGCGGGATAAAGCCGGCCAGGATGCGGCTGGCGGCCGTGGTCGCCACGCCCTCGGTGCAGAACAGGTCCTTATTGGCGATCGGCAAGCCTTCCAGCGGTCGCGCATCGCCGCGCTTGCGCCGCGCATCGCTCGCGGCCGCCTCGCGCAGCGCCGCCTCGGCGGTCACGGCCAGAAAGGCGTTCAGCCGCGGGTTCAGCGCGGCGATGGCATCGAGATGCGCCTGGGTCAGCTCAACGCTGCTGATCAGACCTTCGTGCAGCGCCTCGGCGGCGCCAGCCAGGGTGAAATCGGTGGGATGCATGGGGCTACTCGACCACCTTGGGGACGCCGAAATACTCGCCCTCGCGGTCGGGCGCATTGGCCAGCACGCGCGGGGCGACGCCGCCATCGGTGACCACATCCTCGCGCATCCGCAGCGCGACGGCGCCGGCGCCGGCCATCGGCTCGACCCCGGCGGTATCGACCGCCTGCAACTGTTCAATCCAGCCCAGGATGTCGTTCAGCTCGGTCTGCATCCGCTCAACCTCGGCCGCCTCCAGGCGGATGCGGGCGAGGGCGGCGATGCGCCGGACGGTCGCGGTATCGAGCGACATGGCGGGTTTCCGATCCTTCCGCGAGAGATCGCGCTATAACCGCCGCCATGCCGCTCTTCAACCTGAACGACCTGCGTGCTGGCTTGCCCCGCGGCCAGCGGCTGATCGGCATCGACCCCGGCAGCCGGGTGATCGGCCTGGCCCTGACTGACGTTTTGTTGATGCTGGCCAGCCCCTATGGCGCGCTCAAGCGCAGCAAGCTGGCGGCCAACGCGGCCGAGATCGGCGCCATTGCCCGTCGCGAAGGCGCCGCGGGGCTGGTGGTCGGCCTGCCGCTCGGCCTCGATGGCAGCTTCGGCCCGGCGGCACAGGCGGCCAAGGACTGGGGCATGGCAATCAGCCAGGCGACCGGCCTGCCGGCCGCGCTGTGGGATGAGCGGTTATCCTCGGCGGCGGTCAACCGGGCGATGATCGCGGCCGATCTCAGCCGCGCCAAGCGGGCGGCAGCCGTGGATGCGGCCGCGGCGGCCTATACGCTGCAAGCCGCGCTCGACGCCTCCCGGCCGCGCTGAGCGCGCCAGGGCGGTTCTGCCCAGGCCCGCTTCGCGCTATTCTGACCGCGAATCCCCCAGGCGTCGCAATGTCCTATTCCTATCCCATCCTCCCCGACGGCCATCTGCTGGCGATCCAGGGCCTGGAGCCGCCGCATATCTCGGCGCTGCTTGAGTTGGCCGAGAACTACGCGCTGCTGAACCGGTCGGGGAAGACCCAGCGCGACCTCCTGAAGGGCCGCACGCTGATCAACCTGTTCTTCGAGGATTCGACGCGCACCCGCACCAGCTTCGAGCTTGCGGGCAAGCGGTTGGGCGCCGATGTCATCAACATGTCCGTCTCCACCTCCTCGGTGAATAAGGGGGAGACGCTGATCGACACGGCGACCACGCTGAACGCCATGAATTGTGACCTGCTGGTGGTCCGTCACGCACAATCCGGCGCCCCCGCGTTGCTCAGCCAGAAGGTCACCGCAAGCGTCATCAATGCCGGCGACGGCACGCATGAACACCCGACCCAGGCGCTGCTGGATGCGCTGACCATCCGCCGCCGCAAGGGCCGGCTGGAAGGGCTTGTGGTGGCGATCTGCGGCGATGTCCTGCACAGCCGCGTGGCGCGGTCCAACATCCATCTGCTGACGGCGATGAACGCCCGGGTGCGCATCGTTGGCCCACCGACATTGATCCCGGCCGAGGCCGCCCGCCTCGGCGTCGAGATCCATCACGATATGGCCAGCGGCCTCCGCGGTGCCGATGTGGTGATGATGCTGCGGCTGCAGCGGGAACGCATGACCAGCGGCCTCG
>CAITYE010000131.1 GCA_903896535.1 uncultured Paracraurococcus sp. | reverse complement strand
GGCGATCACCATCCGCTCGGGGCCGTAGTGCCGCCGCATGTAAGCCATCAGCGTCTCGCGCGACATGCCGCGGATGATCTCCTCGGTGCCAAGGGTCGGGCGTCCCATCGGTTGATCGGGGAAGGCTGTTGTCTGAAAATGGTCGAAGATAATGTCGTCCGGCGTGTCGTTGGCTTGGCCAATTTCCTGAAGGATGACGCCGCGCTCGCGTTCGATCTCCTCCGGTGCGAAGGCTGAATGGGTCAGGATATCGCCGATAATGTCAACGGCGAGCGGCATGTCCTCTTTCAGGACCTTGCAGTAGTAGGCCGTGCTCTCGCGCGCGGTGTAGGCATTGAGGTGGCCACCGACGTTTTCGATTTCGCGCGCGATGGCTGCGGCGTCGCGTCGTGCGGTGCCCTTGAAGGCCATGTGTTCGAGAAAATGCGAGACGCCATTCTCCTCCGCGCGTTCATGCCGGGTGCCGGTCGCGACATAGGCGCCGAACGAGACGGTCTCGACCCGCGGCATGTGTTCAGAGGCGATGGTGAGGCCACTGGGAAGGCGGGTCAGGCGGATGGCGTCGGACATGCGCGCGGGGCTTTCCTCAGGCAATGTTGCGGCGAGCGTGTGCCCGCACGAAGGCTTCTATACCGGCGAGTTCGTTCGGCAGGACATTGAACCGCTCGGGTCGTTCATATAGGTCGGCGAGACCAGCAGGCAGAGGGGGGCGCTCGCCTGTGGCCTCGGCGACCGCGTCAGGGAATTTCGCCGGGTGAGCGGTCGCCGCGACCACCACTGGTATGCCATGATCCGCCGGTGCCAGGGCCCGCGCCGCGGCGGTACCGACCGCCGTATGCGGATCGGCAAGATACCCACCGCGCCGCCAGAGCGTTTTTATCTCAGCAAGGGTGCCGGCATCGTCGAGGGCGAAGCCGTCGAACAGCCCGCGCGCCGCCTGCCAGGCGGCTTCCGGTACCGGCATCCGGCCTTCGCTGCGGAAGCGGCGCATCGCCTCGGCCGTCGTGGCCGCATCACGGCCGAGCAACTCGAAAAGCAGACGCTCGAAATTCGAGCTCACCTGAATATCCATAGAAGGCGACAGGCTGGGTTCGACCGGTCGCATCGACATATCATTGCCGGCGAGGAAGCGGGTGAGGATATCGTTGCGGTTGGACCCGACGATCAGTCGCGCAATCGGCAAGCCCATCGCCCGCGCCGCCCAGGCGGCCATGACATTGCCGAAATTGCCGGTTGGCACGCTGAAGGCAACCGGCCGGTCCGGGGCGCCGAGGGCCAGGGCGGCATAGGCGTAATAGGGGATCTGCGCAGCGATCCGGACCCAGTTAATCGAGTTCACCGCCGCGAGCCGGACCTCGGTCCGGAACGGGATATCGGCGAACATCGCCTTCACCAGATCCTGGCAGTCGTCGAAACTCCCCTGGACGGCGAGATTGGCGACGTTGGGAGAGAGTACGGTCGTCATCTGCCGGCGCTGCACCTCGGAGGTACGGCCTTCCGGATGTAGGATCACGATGTCGATCGCCGCGCGGTCACGGCAGGCCTCGATGGCGGCCGAGCCCGTGTCGCCTGAGGTGGCTCCGACAATGGTGATCCGCTCGCCGCGTTTCTCAAGCACATGGTCGAACAGTAGGCCCAGCAGTTGCAGCGCCATATCCTTGAAGGCGAGGGTCGGGCCGTGGAACAGCTCCAGCGCAAACAGCCGGCTATCGAGTTGGACCAGCGGTGCAACCGCGGGATGGTCGAAGCCGGCATAAGCCTGGCTGGTCAGCGCCTCCAACTTCTCCAGCGACAGCGCGCCGCCTGTGAAGGGGTGGATGAGGCGGGCAGCCAATACCGAATACGGCAGGCCGCGCAGCGCCCGCCAGTCGCTCGTCGACAGGCGCGGCCAGGTCTCTGGCATGAAAAGACCGCCATCCTCGGCGAGGCCGGCGAGCAGGATATCTTCAAAGCCACGGGGTGCGGCCCCGCCGCGGGTGCTGACATAGCGCATGGTGCTGGTGCTGTAGCGGCTGGCCGGCCGGGATGAAACCGCGCGCCACATGGCGCCCAAACCCGGAATGCGCCAAGCTAAGGCCCATCGTGATGGATGCCCGCCGCTTCTCCGCCGCAGCCGCCCGTAATCGGGCGCCGATCCTTGCCGTGCTACGCCGCCATCTGCCCGTCCCCGGGCTGTTGCTGGAGGTGGCGAGCGGCAGTGGTGAGCACGCGCTCCATTTGGCGGACGCATTGCCCGAACTGACGGTGCAACCGACCGATCCCGATCCCAGCGCCCTGGCCAGTATCGATGCCTGGGCGGCGACGGCGCGGCTGCCCAACCTGCGGCGCGCGCTGGTGCTCGACGCCGCTGCGCCGACCTGGCCAGTCGCCCGCGCGGATGCGCTATTTTGCTGCAATATGCTGCACATCGCGCCTTGGGAGGCTGGTCTGGGCTTACTGCGCGGCGCGGCGCGGGTGCTGCCGATCGGGGCACCCTTGCTGCTTTACGGCCCCTTTCGCCAGGCCGGCGCACCGACCGCCCCGAGTAACGAGGCCTTCGACGCGGCGCTGCGGGTGCAGGACCCGCGCTGGGGTCTGCGGGCGGTGGAGGAGGTGGCGGCGGCAGCTACCGCCTTCCACTTGGCGGCCATCGAGGCCATGCCCGCGAACAACCTGATCCTAGTTTTTCGGCGGAGCGAAACCGCGTCTAGCCACCCGGCCTGACGCCGCTTTCCGGCCTTCCCGAGTGACTGGTCAGTCCGCCGGCGCTGGTTCGGCCTGCTTCGCGTCGCCACCTTTCAGGTAACGCAGCATCTTATCATTGGCCGCCTGCTTGTCGGTTTGATCAATCGCGGCCACCTCTGCCGCGAGCCGGTCCATCGCTTGTTCGTAGATCTGCCGTTCGCTGAAGGACTGGTCTGGTTGACCGGCGTTGCGGTGCAGGTCCCGCACCACTTCGGCGATCGCCACCGGGTCGCCGGAGTTGATCTTGGCCTCATATTCCTGGGCGCGCCGCGACCACATTGTGCGTTTGATGCGGGCCTTGCCCTTCAACGTGTCGAGCGCATCCTGCATGGCGCCATCCGTTGCCAGCTTCCGCAAGCCGGAGGAGGCGGCCTTGTTGATTGGCACCCGTAACGTCATGCGGTTCTCGTCGAAGGTCACGACGATGACCTGCAGCGCGTAGCCGGCCGCCGACATCGTCTCGATGCCTTGGACCGTGCCGACGCCATGGGTCGGGTAGACGACGTGATCGCCGGTCTTGAAATCGACCTGCTTTGCCGGCTGGCGCGGCGTCAGGGCTGGCGGGCCCTCTCGCCGCGGCGGCATTGGGACTGCATTGGGGGCCTGGCCGCCAGAGCGGACCATGACCGGCGGCTTCGCCTGGCTGGTCGGGGCGGCTGCCGGGCTGGCAGGAGCTGGCTTAGGCGGCGCGGGCGTCTGCGCGACAACCGGTGCCGCTTCCCGAGGATGCGGCCCGCCGACTGCCGCTGGTTTGGTCATGTTGATCGGTGCGGCGCGTTGCGGTGCCGCGGGCGGCTTCGCGACGACAATCGGCTTGGCAGCCGGCTTCGCAATTGCCTGGACCTTGGCCGGGGCCGGGGCCGCGACAGCGGGCTTGTTGGCAGGCTTGGTCGCGGCCTTAGGGGCCGGCTTCGCCGCGTCTTTCGCCGGGGGTTTACGGGTCGCTTGGCTCGCTGCCTTGGCAGCGCTTTTGGGTTGGGTCTTGGCTTTGCTAAGCGCTTTCGGTTTCGCCACAGGCTGCGGCTTGGCGGCGGTTTTCGCCTTCGGGCGGACCGCCGCCTTTGTCGTGATCCGCGAGGCGACCGCTTTCGGCTTTGCCTTGGCGATTGGTTTGATTGGCTTTGCCGAACTAGGTCGGACTGGAGCAGCCTGCTTGGCCGCAGCCGCTGGCCGGGTCGTGCGCTTCGCCGCCACGACCGGTTTTTTCGCTGCTGGCTTTTTGGCGGTGCTGGATTTGCGCGTGCCGCTGGCGCGGGCCGGGCTTTTCATCCGTCGCAACTCTCCTGTCTGGCCAATAGGGCCATTGTCCTTTGGCCAACGAGGACGATCTGGCTAAGGCATGACCCCAGGCTTCGCCCGCTTGGCTATTTTCCGCAGCAACGAAACGCGGGCTGCATAGCTCGCATTGCGCTACTGATCACTAAAATATAAGCATGTTTTGCCTGGGAAGTCATTAACCCGCGGGACAAGCTGTTCGAAGGCTGTGTCAGGGTTTGCCCGGCTCGGGGCTCAGCAAGGCGCGCTTGCCGGGCTTGTTTTTCCATTCATCCGCATCAGCCGGCGCTTCCCCCTTTCGGGTGATATTCGGCCATTGCACCGCGTAGGTGCGATTCAACTCGACGTATTCCGCAGCACGATCATCACTGTCCGGGACGATGGCCTCGGCGGGGCATTCCGGCTCGCAGACCCCACAGTCGATGCATTCGTCCGGGTGGATCACCAACATGTTCTCGCCGACATAGAAGCAGTCGACGGGACAAACTTCGACGCAATCCATGTATTTGCACTTGATGCAATTCTCGAGGACGACGTAGGTCACGTCTGACAAATCCCTTGGGTTCGCTGGAAAGGTTAGATGAACCGCGCCGCGGGCGCTGGCAAGCGGGGGGTGGTTTATGCCGGGCCGCTGTTTTGCCGAATTGGTTGGGCGCCGGGGGCGGATTCTCCAGGGCCTGATTTTTCCGGAAAATTTCCTACTTTACAGCGAGGCTGTCGCAATCATTGTTCCCGTCGGGGCGCAGTCACTCTGCCCCGGCCTCGGTTCTGGCAGATTAAGGGTTGATGCGACAGAGTAGGGATAACCTCCTCCAGACATTCAATTTCCCAGCGCAAGAAATCCATTGGGCCGATTCCGTCCTAACGGATATAGCTTTAGGATGATTCTAGCCGATACAAGGAGTGGCTCTATGGATGGCATCACTGGCCAGGAAGCCGAGCGGGCACTTGTCGCTACGGCGCATCGAGTGCTGCCGGGCGGCACCTTTGGCAATGTCCAATCTGACCTGCTCATCACCGAGGGCTACGGCGCCCGGGTCCGCGATGTCACGGGCCGGGAATATGTGGATTACCTGCTGGGCTCTGGGCCGATGTTCATCGGCCACGCGCATCCGGATGTGACGGCCGCGGTCATCGACCAAGTCCCTAAGGGTACCACCTTCTTCGCTAATAACCCCGCGGGCGTTCACCTGGCCGAGGCGATCGTTGCCGCCTTCCCTTGCGCCGACCAGGTGCGCTTCGTCTCCTCCGGCTCCGAAGCGGATATGTATGCCATGCGCGTCGCCCGTGCTTTTCGCGGCCGCGACCGGATCCTAAAGTTTGAGGGCGGCTATCACGGTATGTCGGATTGGGGGCTGATGAGCCTCGCGCCGAAGCGGTTGGCAAATTTTCCGGTTGCGGTGCCAGATTCCGCCGGTATCCCGGCGGCGATCCAGCACGAGGTGCTGGTGGCGCCCTTCAACGATCTGGAGACTGCCAGGGCCCTCATTGCCGCCCATCACGACGAGCTCGGCGGGGTCATCGTCGAGCCGTTCCAACGCCTGATTCCGCCGGCCCCGGGATTCCTCCAGGGGCTGCGCGACGTCACCGCACAATACGGGATCCCCTTGATTTTCGATGAGGTCGTGACCGGCTTCCGCTTTTGTTACGGCGGCGCGCAGAGCTATTACGGTGTCACACCCGACCTGTGCACCTTGGGCAAGATCATTGGCGGCGGCTTCCCGCTCGCGGCCATAGCCGGGCGGGCCGACATGATGGCGCATTTCGACAAGGGGAAGGTCGCCGAAGATCGCTGGCTGATGCAGGTCGGAACCCTTTCGGGCAATCCGGTCGCTTCCGTGGCTGGCCTCGCCACCCTGGAGGTGCTCGCCCGCCCCGGCACCTACGAGAAAGCCTTCGGCATGGGCCGTCGCCTGATGGAGGGCCTTGAGGAGAGCCTGCGTCGCCAAGGCGTCGCCGGGCAGGTGCTGGGCGAGCCGACCCTCTTTGACGTCGTGTTCTGTGCCGAGCCGGTTCGCAACTACCGCGATGTGCTGAAGGGGGATGCCGCGCTGCAGCGGCATGTGAACGTGGCGATGCGCGAGGCCGGGATCCTGAAGGGCGAGAGCAAATACTACCTTTCAACTGCGCACGGACCGGCCGAGATTGACAATACCTTAGCCGCGTTCGATGCCGCGCTCGGTTCCCGCACACGGCGCTGAGATCTCCGGAGGAAGACGGTGAGATCTCCGGAGGAAGACGGTTGCTGGACTGCGGCTTATGTGCAACAGGTTGCGGCGCAAAAAGTCACACTGCCTGCGGCGGAGGTAGCCAACTGCGCTATCGCGGTCTTAGAGTGTGTTTCACAGTGTGTCCTTTCAGATGAGGAGCCGCCCATGATCACCCGTTTCGCCGCGCTGGCGCTAGTCGCCGGGCTCGCCGCCTGCAACGCCTATAAGCCCGACGCCCCGGCGATCGCCCCGACCTCGGCCGGCAGCTCCGCCCCGCTCGCGCAGCGCATGGCGGATGACATCGCCGGCCGCAACAGCCCGAGTGCCTCGGCCGGCCAGGCCTCCATCACCGGCACCGTGGGCAGCAGCGCTCCCGGCCGGCCGAATGTCGTGTATTCGGGTCAGGCCCCGTCTGGCAGCGGGGTCGGCTCAGGCATGGTCGCCAACCCGAGCGCCACGCAGGCCACATCGTCCGCGCCTGGGGCGACTGTCAACCCGAACGTTCGCCAGGGTTCGCGCTAACCTTCGTGGCCGTCGTCTGACGGTTTCGGACGCCCCGCGGCCCTGCCGCGGGGCGTTGCCATTTTAGCCCGCCAGCATTTCCGTCCGGTACTCGTCAAGCAGCCGCAGCCGCCCGTTCGGCAAATCCACATGCCAGAAGGCCCAGCCATTGCAACTCGGTGCCTCCTGCACCGCCGCGCCGACCTGGTGGATCGAGCCCTGCGCCTGGCCACAGCGTAGGGAGCCATCGGGTAGCACCGTCGCCCGCCAGCGCCGCGCCCGGTCGACCAGAATGCTCCCAGCGGGCACAAGACCCCGCTCGACCAACGTGCCAAATGGAATGCGTGGCTGTTCCCGCCGGCTAGGGGTGATCAGCGCCTCGCTCTCGGTCAGCGGTGTGATGGCGCCGACGCGCGCTAAGGCAGCTGCAGCGTAGCCTGCATCGCGCTCCAGCCCGATGTAATGTCGGCCCAGCCGGCGGGCGACGGCGGCAGTCGTGCCGGTGCCGAGAAACGGGTCGAGCACCACCTCGCCTGGCGCCGTGCATGCGAGAATCACCCTATGCAGCAATGCCTCCGGCTTCTGGGTCGGGTGTAGTTTGGCGCCCGCCGTATCGCGCAGCCGTTCCGCCCCGGTGCAGAGCGGGATGAACCAGTCGCTGCGCATCTGCAAATCGTCATTCAGCGATTTCATGGCCGCGTAGTTGAAGCGATAGCGGCTTTCCGGCCCACGCGCCGCCCAGATCAGCGTCTCATGCGCATTGGTGAAGCGCCGGCCGCGGAAATTCGGCATCGGGTTGGCCTTGCGCCAGATGACGTCGTTCAGCACCCAGAAGCCGAGATCCTGCAACGCGGTACCGAGGCGGAAGACGTTGTGATAGCTGCCGATCACCCAGATCGTGCCGTCCTTGCGCAGCACCCGCCGCGCCTCGGTCAGCCAGGCGCGGGTGAAGGCGTCGTAGTCAGCCAGGCTCTCGAAGCGGTCCCAGTCGTCGTCAACGGCATCGACCAGCGTGTCGTTCGGCCGCCGCAGCGCACCCTTCAGCTGTAGATTATAAGGCGGGTCGGCGAAAATCGCGTGCACCGAAGCAGGCGGCAGCCGGCGCATGCTCTCGATGCAATCGCCGACCAGAACCTGGTCCAGCGGCAGGTCCAGCCCGCTTCCCACCTGTATCCCCTTGCGAATCGCGTGGCCGCATCATTCGCCGCGTCGAGTCGCGGGGTCAATCGCTGCGAAGAGATCATCGATCGGCCGGAAGCCTCGCCGGTGATGCGGCGAAGCGCCATAGGCGACCAGCGCCGCCCGGTGCCGCGCCGTCGGATAGCCGGCATGAGCGGCGAAACCATACTGCGGCCAGCGCCGGTCGAGCCGTGCCATGGCCCGGTCGCGCACGACCTTGGCGAGGATCGAGGCCGCCGCGATGGAAAGACTCGCCGCATCGCCGCCCACCACACAGCGGATAGGCAGGTCGATTCGTGGCGGCTGATTGCCGTCCACCAGCACCAGCGTGGGGGGGGCCGGCAGGCGGGCAACGGCGCGTGCCATCGCAAGATGCGTCGCGCGCAGGATATTAAGCCGGCCTATCTCCGCCGCCGATGCCGCGCCAAGCGCCCATTCGGCGATGCCGCTCTCGCGTGCCTCGATCAAGGCGGCGAAAGCTTTCAGGCGGGCGGCGGCGCTCAGGCGCTTGCTGTCATCAAGCAGCGCGGCAAGCGCCGCCGGTACGCCGATGGGAAACACCGCTGCCGCTGCGACCACCGGCCCGGCCAACGGCCCTCGTCCGGCCTCGTCCACGCCGGCGACCCTCCCGCCGGCGGCCGCCTCCAGGCTGAAATCGGGCATCAGGCCGGAGTAGCGAGCGGCTTGTCCTTCTCGACCACATAGGTGATGGCGAGGCGGGCAGTCTTCAGTACCTTGCCGCCATGCACGACGCCGGCCGGTACCTGAAAGCCCTCGCCCGCGACATAGACTTTCGTTCCGACGCCCACCACGTCAAGTTCGAGCTCGCCTTCCGTTAGGACCGAACTTTCGATACCCGGATGGGTATGCTTGGCGATCACGGTCCCCGCCGGCGCCAGCAGCGTTTGTAGGATGGAGACCTTGCCATCGCCGGGATAGTCGATGGTGCTGAGGGTCTTCCGTTCGATCCCCTGGGCCTGTGCCGGGGCGCCGACGGCAGTGGCGACCAGCCCGCTGGTGGCGCAGATCAGGCAGCCGATGAAACTGCGACGCTTGGCCATGGGCCTCTACCTCCGATACTCATCGTTCAAACTAGCGTAGGTTATGCCCGACAGGAAAAGGTTGCCAGGTCGGCCCGCCGCCGCCGGCAAAGGACTTGGCGGTCGGACGGACCCTGGGATAGCGTATGCGAAACACGCCTGAGGGAGGCCAAGATGCCCGATGATCTCGCCCGCGTTTCCCAGTTGCAAACGGTCCGGCGCCGCCTGACGGTGGATGCGCCCTCACCCCGATCGGTTTTCGTCGATGCCCCGAACATGCCTTGGGAGGAGAGCAAGTTCCCGGGCATCAAGAGCAAGACGCTCTACAGCGACGGCAATGGCGTCGCCACGCTGCTGTTGGAGATGGAGCCGGGAGCGGAGGTGCCGCTGCACGAGCACACCGCGATCGAGCAGACCTATGTGCTACGTGGCCGGTTCGTGGATGAGGAAGGTGAATGCTTGCCGGGCCAGTTCGTCTGGCGGCCGGAAGGCAATACCCATGTTGCCTGGGCGGGGCCGGAAGGCGCGACAGTGATCGGTATCTTCCTGAAGCCGAACATCTTCGCTGACGGCCGGCCTTTCTTCACGGAAAAGCGCGACTAAGCGTCGCCCGGCGGCCGCCGGGGGGGGGAACGGCGCGCCGGGCAGGTCGCTGCCTATCCCAGCAGCGCCTGTGCGCACGCGTCTAAGATGGCGTCGGTGTCGAGCCCGTATTCCCGGTAGAGATCGGGAATATCGCCGGCCTGCCCAAAGTGATCGACGCCGAGCGGCACCACCCGCTGGCCGCGCACGGCGCCGAGCCAGGCATGCGCCGCCGGGTGGCCGTCCAGCACCGTCACCAACGCCGAGCCGGCCGCCATCGGCGCCAGCAACTGCTCGATATGGCTCGGCGCGCCGAAGCCGGCGCGCGCCTTGCGCCGCGCGATCAACCATTCGGCGTGCAAGCGGTCGGGTGAAGTGATGGCGAGCAGCCCGGCCTCCGGCTCCTCCTCGCGCAGCGCCGCGAAGGCGGCGAAGGCTTCTGGCGCCACCGGTCCCTGATAGGCCAGGGCGATGCGGGCGCCCGGCGCGGGCGGCGTCACCCAATAGGCGCCAGCGATCACAGCCGCGGGGTCGAGCGGGCGCGCCGGCTGTTCCAGCCCTCGGGTCGAAAGGCGCAGCCAGACGGCGCTGCCCTCGGGCTTCTGCATGTACTCGAAGCCCCAGCGCATCAGCACCGCGACCTCGTCGATGAAGGCGGGCTCAAAGCTCGCCAGCCGGTCCTGGGCGATGCCGATCAGCGGCGTGTTGATGGACTGGTGCTGGCCGCCCTCCGGGGCGAGCGTCAGACCCGAGGGGGTGCTGACCAGCATGAAACGCGCATCCTGGTAGCAGGCGTAAATCAGCGCATCGAGGCCGCGATTGACGAAGGGATCGTAGACCGTGCCGACTGGCAGCAGCCGCGCGCCGTAAAGGTCGTGCGCCAGGCCGAGCGCCGAGAGCAGCAGGAAGAGGTTCTGCTCGGCGATGCCAAGTTCGATATGTTGGCCTTCCGGTGACATCCCCCAGCGCTGGGCGCTGGCCAGCTTGGCGTCGCGGAAGACGTCGTTCTTCAGATGCCGGTCGAAGACCCCGCGGCGATTCACCCAAGGGCCCAAATTGGTCGAGACGGAAACATCAGGGCTCGTGGTCACGATCCGCTTGGCGATCTCGGCGGCTTCACCCTGGCCCCGGCCCAGCTCGGCCAGAATCTCGCCGAAGGCCGCCTGGGTGGAGTGCTTGCGGCCGGCGGGCACACTCGGCCGCGGGAAGCTGTCCTGTGGCACCGCAATCGATGCGGCGTTCAGTCGCCGACCTTCCGGGGCGATCAACTGGGCGAAGGGAACGCTTGCGATGAAGGCGGCAAGCTCGGTCTCCGGCAGGTCTAGCCCTTCAAAGCGGTCCCACTCATGGCCGCTGCGGATGCCCATATCCTGCTTGAAGCCGGCCATCTGCTCCTTGGTCATCAGCCCGGAGTGATTGTCCTTATGCCCCGCGAAAGGAAGTCCCATGCCCTTGATGGTGTAGGCGATGAAGCAGGTCGGCTGGTCGCCGGCGGCGTCCTGCGCGCGGAAGGCTTCCAGCAGCGTCGCCACATCGTGACCGCCAAGATTGGTCATCAACCCAGCGAGCTCCTCATCCGAGAGCGGGTCGATGAGCGCCCGTACCCCCGGCTCCCGCCCAAGGTCGGTGAGCAGGGCATTCCGCCAGGCGGTGCCTCCCTGGAAGGTGAAGGCGGAATAGAGGCTGTTCGGACAATCATCGATCCAGCGCCGCAGTGCCTCGCCGCCCTCCCGCGCGAAGGCGGCTTCAAGCTTGCGGCCGTATTTCAGGGTGACGACGTTCCACCCCATGTCGCGAAACAGGCCTTCGATCCGCCCGAACAGGCGATCCTGCACGACGGAATCCAGGCTCTGGCGGTTGTAATCGACGATCCACCAGACATTGCGGATGTCGTGCTTCCACCCCTCCAGCAACGCCTCGTAGATATTGCCCTCGTCCAGCTCGGCATCGCCGACGATCGCGATGTGCCGGCCCGCCGGGATTTCCGGCCGGCCGAGCCCGTGCAGCTTCACATAGTCCTGCACCAGGCTACCGAAGCTGGTCAGCGCGACGCCAAGGCCGACCGAGCCGGTGGAGAAATCCACCTCCGCCCCGTCCTTCACACGCGACGGGTAAGGCTGGATACCTCCGAACTGGCGGAGCGTTTCGAGTCTCTCGCGCTGCTGGCGGCCAAAGAGGTAGTTGGCAGCGTGGAAGACCGGCCCAGCATGCGGCTTCACCGCTAGCCGGTCCTGCGGCTTCATCGTCTCAAACAGCAGGGCGGTCATGATGGAAATGACCGAGGCGCAGGAGGCCTGGTGCCCGCCCACCTTCAACCCGTCCCGGTTCGGCCGAATATGGTTCGCGTGATGGATCATCCAGGCCGAGAGCCAGAGCAGCTTGCGCTCCATCGCGTGCAGCAGGCGCAGCCGGTCCGGGCCAGGGTCGGCCAAAGCGGGAGCGGCGGCACCGGGGGTCTGGACGTTCACGGGGGGCTCTCCTGGCCGATCCAGGGGATGTGCCCAGCCCCAGGAGCCGCTGCAAGCCCCCCCGGCGCCCGCCCGGTGCGGATGGTTGCGGCCGTGCCGCTCCGGCGCCAGATTGCGCTCCCATCCCGACCCAACCCCGCCCGGGCGCCGATGCCCGCTACCCGTGCCCGTCAGGAGAGCGCCATGAACATC
>CAITYE010000130.1 GCA_903896535.1 uncultured Paracraurococcus sp. | reverse complement strand
CGCGCGCAGGCCATCACCATCAAGGTCGGCGCCCTGCGGCTGATCCATTCGATCGCGCCCTACATGTACGACCGGTTCCAGCCGGAGGGCATGAAGATCGATATCGTGGTCTTCGAAAGCCCGACTGATGCCAAGACCGCGGTGGTAACGAAATCCGTTGACTTCGGCACGTTTGGCATCGCGGCCGGCATCCTTGGCGCGGCGGCGCGGGAACCCGTCGCCGTGATTGGTTCCTGCTGCGACCGTGGCATGGCGGTCGTCGCGCGCAAGGATGGTGATATCAATAGCCTGAAGGATCTCAGGGGCAAGCGGGTCGGCATCTGGCCGGGCTCGACGCAGGAGGTCTTCATCCTGGAGCGTCTGCGGATGGAAGGCATGACCATCCGCGACCTTACGCCAGTGCGGGTTTCCTTCAGTGAAATGGCCATTGCGCTGGCGCGGAGCGATATCGACGCTTATGTCGGGGCTGAACCGGGTCCCGGGATTTCGGTCTCCTCCGGCATCGGCAAGATCGTCGAGTATCCCTATTCGACTCCGATGGGCTCGCTCAACATGATCTTTGCGACGCATGTGGAGACGGCGAAGGACCGGCCGGATATCTGCGCCTCCATGCTTCGTGTCCATCGTCGGGCCAGCGAGTTCGCCATGGCCAACCGCGAGGTAACGATCGAAACGGCGATCGCCAAGCTCGGCATGAAGCGCGAGGCGCTGGAGATCTCGATGCCCAATGTCGAATTGAACTGGCAGATGACGCCGGAAATGCTGACCCGCGCCAAGACCTATGCCGAGCAGATGCTGGCCCTGAAGCAGATCCGCGCGCTGCCGGATTACGATACCTTCTTCAATACCAAGTTCTCCGACGCCCTGGCGAAGCAGGCGGTATGAGCGCAACCGCCGCGCGGGGCTTCGTGCCCCGCCAGGCGCTGCTGGCGATCGCTGCCCCGGTGCTGGTGCTGGTGCTCTGGCACTTCACCACATCCGGGCGCACCTACAGCCTAATTCCGCCCCCGCTCGAGGTGGCGAAACAGTGGTGGGATCTCGCCTTCGGTGGCCTTTACGATGATCTCTATTCGAGAACCCTACTGACCCACACCCTGGCCAGCCTCAGCCGGGTCTATGGCGGTTTCGCCTTGGCCGCCGCCGTCGCCCTGCCGCTGGGCATGCTGATCGGCCGGGTCCGGGTCGTGCGCGACCTGCTCGACCCCACGCTGCAACTGCTTCGGCCGATACCGGTCACTGCCTGGCTGCCGCTGGCGATGATCGTTTTCGGCATTGGTCCGCGTTCGGCCTTTTTTCTGGTCTTTCTGGGTGCTTTCTACCCGGTTCTGCTGAACACCATCTTCGGTGTCCGCAACGTCGAGGGTCGCCTGTTCGAAGCGGCGGCGATGCTTGGCGTTTCGCCGCAGGCGACCTTCTGGAAGGTCGTGCTGCCGGCCGCGCTGCCTTCGATCTTCACCGGGATACGCCTGGGGCTTGGCTTCGCCTGGGTAGTGATCGTGGTGGGAGAAATGACCGGCGTCCAGACCGGGCTCGGCGCCATCATCATGGAAGCGCGCCAGTTATCGCGCACGGAAATCGTGATGTCGGGCATGATCACCATCGGCGTGCTTGGCTTCCTCTCCGACCAGGTGGTGCAGATGATCGGCAATCGCCTGCTGCGCTGGAATCCGCAGCATGGCTGAACCGACGATTCCAATCCTCGCGGCGGAGCGCCTGAGCAAGCGGTTCGCTTTCGGCGCCGAGACGATCACCGCGCTGAGCGAAGCCGATTTTACTTTGCATCGCGGTGAGTTTATCTGCCTGATTGGTCCTTCGGGCTGCGGGAAGTCCACCCTGCTGCGCATGGTCGGCGGCTTTGAAACGCCCAGCGAGGGCCGCCTGTTAATGTGGGGCAAACCGGTCGGTGGCCCCGGTCCGGACCGCGGCATGGTCTTTCAGGATTACGGCCTGTTTCCCTGGCTGACGGTCGCTGGGAACATCGCCTTCGGCCCCCTTGCCCGCGGGCGCCCCAAGGCCGAAGCCGCGGCCACCGCCCGCCGCTTCATCGAGACGGTGGGCCTGACACGCTTCGCCGATGCCTATCCTCACCAGCTCTCAGGCGGGATGAAGCAGCGCGTGGCGATTGCCCGCGTGCTGGCGAACGATGCCGAGATCGTCCTGATGGACGAGCCCTTCGGGGCGCTCGATGCCTTCACCCGAGAGCGCTTGCAGCAAGAGCTTCTTGATATTTGGGCGCGGACGAAGCTCACCGTGATCTTTGTCACCCACGCCATCGAAGAAGCGATCCTGCTGGCGGATCGGGTGGTGGTGATGGCGGCTGCGCCCGGGCGGATCGTGGCCGATGAGCGGATCGATCTGCCCCGCCCGCGCGATCCGACCGAGCCCGCCTTCAACTTGCTCCGTCGGCGCCTCAGCGCAATGCTCGGTGGGCACCATTGAGGTCCCATCATGACTTATGAGCCCTATCCGGCCTTCTGGGCGGCAGCGACGCCGGCCGCCCGGGACGCTGCCTACAACAACACAGGCGCGGTCGCCGACAGCGCCACCCTCAATGCCGCCCGCACCGCAGATGCAGCGAGCTTCCGGCCCGCTCATGCGGGGCATCTCGACCTTCCCTATGGCGAGGGGCCGCGTCGGCAATGGGACCTCTTTCCCGCCGCCGATCCGAAGGCGCCATGCCTGGTCTTCATCCATGGCGGCTATTGGCAGCGGAACCAGCGGCAGGATTTCTGCGGCCTGATGGCCGGTGCCCTGGCGCGCGGCTGGGCCGCCGCCCTGCCGGGCTATACGCTGGCCCCGGATACGACGATGACCGGACTGGTCGCCGATATCCGCGCCGCCCTCGACTGGCTGGCGGCGCATGGCCCGACGCATGGCATCGGCGGGCGGATCATCGTCGCCGGCCATTCGGCGGGCGGGCACCTGACAGCGCTTGCGCTGGAGCACCCTGCGGTTGCCGCCGGCCTTGCCATCTCAGGCATCTTCGAACTGGCGCCGATCCGCGATACCGACCTGAACGACAAGCTGCATCTGACCCCCGAGGAGGTGGAGGCCCTATCCCCCATGCGGCGTCCGGTCGTGCAGAAACCCTGCATCATTGCTTATGGGACGGGGGAATTGGCTGAACTGCGCCGGCAATCCCGCGATTTCCATACCTATCGCGCCACGGCGCATGCGAAGGGGGCCTTGGTCCCGATCGCCCACGCCGATCACTTCCGCATCCTCGATGCGCTGAAGGCCCCTGATGGCGAGCTGCTGCGCGCGGCGGCCGACCTGCTGAACCTTTAGGGGATGACTACGCCCGTCTTCACCCTCGCTGCACTGGGCGATTTCTACGCCCGGGGCGGCGATCCGCGGGAGGTCGGCCGGGCCGCGCTGGCCGCCATCGAAGCCTGGGCCGATCCGGCGCTCTTCCTCGCCCCCATGCCGGCAGAACGCGTCCTCGCCCGGGCCGCCCTCCTCGCCGAAGAGGGGGCGCGAGGGCGGCCGCTGTTTGGCGTGCCCTTCGTGGTGAAGGACAATATCGACGTCGCCGGGCTGCCGACCACGGCCGGCTGCCCCGCCTATGTTTATGACCCAGCCGAGGATGCGCCGGTGGTGGCGCGCCTCCTCGCAAGTGGTGCGATCTGCCTTGGCAAGGTGAACCTGGACCAGTTTGCCACTGGCCTGAACGGCACGCGCAGCCCCCATGGCACGCCACGCAACGCGCTGGATCCGGCGTGGATTCCGGGCGGTTCCTCCTCCGGTTCGGCGACTGCCGTCGCGGCCGGCCTCTGCGCCTTCTCCCTCGGCACCGATACCGCCGGCTCTGGCCGGATCCCGGCGATGGCGAATGGCATTGTCGGCTTGAAACCCAGCCTCGGCCTGCTGCCGACCATCGGTGTGGTGCCCGCCTGTCGCTCGCTCGACTGCGTCTCGATCTTTGCCACCAGCGTCGCCGACGCAGCGGCGGTTCTTGCCGTGGCGGCGGGGCCAGAGCTACGCGATCCCTATAGCCGCGCCGCCCCTGCGTCCTGGCGGGCGAGCCCAGCGTCGCAGCCGCGCTGGCGGCTTGCCGTCCCGCGGGACGAAGATCTGGAATTCGATAGCCAAGGGGACGCCGACTGTTTCGCCGCGAGCCTCGCCAAGGCCGAGGCGCTGGGCGCCACGATTCGGCGCGTTGACCTGCAACCTTACCTGCGGCTGGCAAAGCGGCTCTACGACGGCGCTTGGGTCGCCGAGCGCACGGCGGCGCTACGGCCAATCCTGGAAGCCGCGCCCGGCGCGATTTACCCCGTCACCCGTGGCATCCTGGAAGCCGGTTTCCCCCAGCGCACAGTCGATGCCTGGGCGGATTTTCATGCCGCCGCCGAGGCCCGGCTGCTGGCCCGCGATCTGTTCGCCGCCGGCGATCTGCTACTGCTGCCAACCGCGCCTGGTTTGCCCAGCCTGGCGGAGATGCTCGCCGCGCCGGTGGCGGCGAATTCGCGTCTCGGATTCTATACGAACTTCGTCAATATCTGCGATCTCGCCGCCCTTGCGATCCCGGCTGGGCAGCGCCCCGATGGCCGTCCCTGCGGTGTTACCCTGGTGGGGCCGGCCTTCAGCGAAGCCCGTCTGGCCGGCCTTGCCACCGCCATGCTGGGCGAGACAACAGTACCACCGATGCTCGCCGGCGATGAGGTCGGGCTGCTGGCCATCGGCGCGCATATGTCGGGCTTGCCCCTCAATCCCCAGGCGCTGCGGCATGGCGGGAGATTTATCGCTGAAGCGATGACAGTGCCGCACTACCGGCTTTACGATCTTGGCAATCGCCCGGGCATGGTGCGGGTCGCGCACGGCGGCGTCGCGGTGGCCGGCGAGATCTGGGCGTTTCCGCTGGCCGGCATCGGGCCGTTCCTGGCGGAAATCCCACCCCCGCTCGGCTTCGGCCGGGTCACGCTGGCCGATGGTTCCACGCCGCTCGGCTTCCTGGCCGAGGCGATAGGGGTAGCGGACGCGCCCGACATATCGGCGCTGGGCGGCTGGCGGGCACATCTTCGAGCGAAGGAGCAAGGCTGATGCAGATCGACATCCCGGAGGTACACGCGGAAGTCACGGCCTGTTTCGCCGAGTATGAACGGGCCCTGATGGCCAACGATGTCGACGTGCTACAGGACCTGTTCCGTCGTGATGCCCGCACGCTCCGTTACGGCGTGGGTGAGAATCTTTATGGTTGGGAACAGATCGCCGCCTTCCGTGCGGGTCGGCCTGCGGCCGGGCTCGCGCGCAGCCTGCAGCGGACGATCATCACCACTTATGGCCGCGATTTCGCGACCGCGAATACCGAGTTCGTGCGTGACGGCCGCATTGGCCGCCAAAGCCAGAGCTGGGTGCGCTTCCCCGATGCCGGCTGGCGCATTGTCGCGGCGCATGTCTCCATGATGCCGCAAGGGTAAAGCTGGCCCGGGCGGCGGCCTCAGGCGCGTTCGAGGATGGAGACGTAGTTCGCCACCGCGGCGCCGCCCATGTTGAAGATGCCGCCCAGGTCAACCTTCGGCAGTTGCATCGCCCCCGCGGTGCCGGTGAGCTGCATCGCCGTCAGCACATGCATCGAAATGCCGGTCGCGCCAATCGGGTGGCCCTTCGACTTCAACCCACCAGAGCGGTTGACCGGCAGCCGGCCATCGGCTGCGGTCCAGCCTTCCAGCACCGCCCGCGCGCCCTGCCCTTCCGCCGTCAGTCCCATCGCCTCGTATTCCAGCAGCTCGGCGATGGTGAAGCAGTCATGGGTCTCGACAAAGGAGAGATCGGTCACCGCACCGAGGCTGGCCTCCGCCAAGGCACGCGACCAGGCTTCCCGTGGCCCTTCGAAGCGGGTGATGTCGCGGGCGGCAATCGGCAGGAAATCGTTCACCTGCACCGCCGCGCGGAACTTCACGGCCTTTGCCATGGCCTTCGCTGTTTCAGCATCGGTCAGGACCAGGGCGGCAGCACCGTCGCTGACCAGGCTGCAATCGGTACGCTTCAAGGGCGGGGCGACGAAGGGGTTCTTCTCGCTCTCTGCCCGGCAGAAGGCGAAGCCAAGATCCTTGCGCATCTGCGCCCAGGGATTATCGACGCCGTTCTTGTGGTTCTTGGCGGCGATCGCCGCAAGCGCGTCGGACTGGTCG
>CAITYE010000129.1 GCA_903896535.1 uncultured Paracraurococcus sp. | reverse complement strand
GGGCGGCAGAGATGGTCGCGCTGCTGACCCCGATCGTGAAGTCCTGGTGCACCGATCGCGGCGTCGATGTCGCCTCGCTCGGCATCCAGGTGCATGGCGGCATGGGCTTTGTTGAGGATACCGGCGCCGCCCAGGTGCTGCGCGATGCCCGCATCGCCCCGATCTATGAAGGCACCAACGGCATCCAGGCGCTCGATCTGGTGTTCCGCAAGCTGTTCAAGGACCAGGGCACGCTGATGCTGACGCTGCTGGCGGAGGTGGGCGCCGCCGATCCCCGCCTCGCCCCGGCCGCCGCAGCGGTGGCCGGGGCGACCCGCTGGCTGGTCGCCCATGCCGCCGATGCCCGGGTCGCCGAGGCCGGGGCGGCTGCCTATTTGGATGCCTCAGGATGGTTGCTGGGCGGCTGGATGCTGGCCCGTGCGGCCGCGGCCGATGCCCGCTACGCCCCGCTGGCCGCCTTCTACCTCACCCGACTGCTGCCGCGCGCCGCCGCCCGGGTGGCGGAGATCGAGGCGCCTGAGGCCCTGCTGGCGCTGCTGCCGGCGGCATGACCCACCGCCGGATCGGTAAAAACGGTTCTGCTTGCCCAGGGTTGGGCCTTGCGGTTACGGCTGCGGTAATCATCTGGCAAAATGTCGCTCTCCTGCCCAGGATCATGTCGCGCGTATGAATGCCCCACTCGCCTCCCCCGGACTCCTGGCTGGTCGCCCCCGCATCTCCGTCATCGGGGCCGGCCCCGGCGGGCTTGCCATCGCCATGGTGCTCGCCGCGCAGGGCGCGCGCGTCACCGTTCACGAGAAGGCCACGACGGTCGGCGGGCGCACCCGCAGCCTGCGGACGCCGGAAGGCTTCACCTTCGATCTCGGCCCGACCTTCTTTCTCTACCCCCGCATCCTCCAGGAGATCTTCGAGGCCTGCGGTGGTCGGCTTGAGGATGAGGTGGAGCTGAAGCGGATCGACCCGCTGTACCGCCTGGTCTTCGAGGGCGCGGCGTCGATCGACGCGACGGCTGATGAGACGCGCATGGCGGCCGAGATTGCCAAGATCTGCCCCGCCGATGCCGATGGCTTCAGCGCCTTCATGGCGGAAAACCGGCGCAAGCTCGCCGCCTTCCGCCCGGTGCTGGAGAAGCCCTTCGCCAATCGCCGCCGCTTCCTCCACCCGGAGGTGCTGCGCAGCGTCCCCCTTCTCAAGCCGCACACTACGGTCGATCGCGACCTCGCACGGCATTTCTCGGACCCGCGCATCCGCCTGGCCTTTTCCTTCCAGACGAAATATCTGGGGATGAGTCCCTTCCGCTGCCCAAGTTTGTTTACGATCCTGAGCTTCCTCGAATACGAGCACGGCGTCTGGCACCCCATCGGTGGCTGCGGCGCTGTCTCGGAAGCCATGGGCCGGATGGCCGAACGGCTGGGCGCCGAGATCCGGCTGGGTGAGGCGGTGGAGGCCATCGCCTATGAGGGTCGGCGCGCCGTGGGTGTTGAGGCCGGCGGCCGCCGCCACGCCGCCGACGCCGTCGTTATCAACGGCGATTTCGCCAAGACCGTGCCGCAACTGGTGCCAGATGCGCTGCGCCGGCAATGGCCGGACCGTAAGATCGCGCAGGCACGCTACTCCTGCTCCACCTTCATGCTCTATCTCGGCATCGAGGGCACTCTGCCCCTCGCCCACCACACCGTGCTGCTGTCCGAGGATTACCGCCGGAACATCCACCAGATCGAGGTCGGCGAGATGCCGGACGCGCCCAGCCTCTATGCGCAATACGCGACCGGTACCGATCCCTCTCTGGCGCCGCCAGGTCATTCCACGCTCTATGTGCTGGTACCGGTGCCGAATATGCGCGACGCCGCCGAACACGGCTTCGACTGGAATACCGAGACGCCACGCATCCGCGCCCTGGCCATGCGCCGCCTCGCCGAAATCGGCTTGCCCAACATCGAGTCGCGCATCCGCTATGAACGCATCGTCACGCCAGCCGACTGGCGCGACAGCTACGATGTCGGCTACGGCGCGACCTTCAACCTCAGCCACGATCTCGGCAACATGCTCTGCTTCCGCCCGCGCAACCGCTTCACGGAGATTGAGGGTCTCTATCTCGTTGGCGGCGGCACCCATCCCGGCAGCGGGCTGCCTGTGATCTACGAAGGTGCGCGCATCACCGCGGGGCTGCTTGCCAAGGATCTCGGTCTGCGCGGCATGACGCTGGCCGGCGACGGCATCGGCAGCTTCACACCGGCACTCGGGGCGACACGTTCGTAACTGCTAGACGGGGCGCGGCCCCGGGGGAGTAGGCCATGTCGCGTGTAGTGGTCATTGGCTCAGGCCTGGGCGGCCTCGCGGCCGCGGCGACGGCGGCGGCGCGCGGACACAAGGTGACGGTGCTCGACAAGAACCCCTGGCTCGGCGGCAAGGCCGCGGTCCTGCACCTCCAGGGGCCAGAGGGCCGTTATCGCTTTGATATGGGTCCGACCATCCTGACCGTGCCGCGCGTGCTGCGCCGGATCTTTGCCGAGGCCGGGCGCGACCTAGCGAAGGAACTGCCGCTCATCCGCCTCGATCCGCAATGGCGCTGCTTCTTCGAAGACAATACCCAGGTCGACCTGCTGGAAAATGTCGAGCAGATGGCCGCGCTGATGGACCGCTTCGCCCCCGATACCGGACAGGGTGCCGGCTATCGCCGCTTCCAGCGGGTGGCCGAGAAACTGCACGAGGTCTCCGAGAAGTTCTTCTTCTGGAAGTCAGTCGAGGGCTTGAGCGATACCATCGACATGCGCGCCAACTTCAACCCCGATACGATGCGCGACGTGATGGCGCTGCGCATGGGCAAGACGGTGGCCAAGGTGATCCGCGGCCATGTGCCCGATGCCCGGCTGGCGCAGATGCTCGACCATTTCTGCCAATATGTCGGCTCCAACCCCTATCAGGCGCCCGCTGTGCTCTGCTCGATCGGCGACATGCAGGCGACCGAGGGTGTTTGGTACCCCGTCGGCGGCACCCGCGCCGTGGCCGAGGGGCTGGCCCGCCTCGCCGGCGAACTTGGCGCCGATCTGCGCCCGAATACGGAGGTCACCGGCTTCGACGTAGAAGGCGGGCGCGTGCGGGCGGTCAAGACCGCCTCCGGTGAACGCATCGCCTGCGATGCCGTCATCTCAAATATGGATGCGATCCGCACCTATGGCGAGCTGGTTGGCGGCGATGCCGGCCAGCGTTACGTCAATAAGGGCTATGAGCCAGCCTGCTCCGGCGTCGTGCTCTATCTCGGCCTGAAGAAGCGCTACGACCATCTGGCGCATCACTGCTTCGTCTTCTCCCGCGATGCCGAGGAGGAGTTCGACGCTATCTACCGCAAGGGCGAACCGGCCCCGGACCCGACAGCCTATCTTGCGGCCACCTCGTGTTCGGACGATACCGCCGCCCCGCCGGGGCATGAGGCGCTCTATGTGCTGGTCCATACCCCCTGGCTCAGGCCGCACCATGACTGGTCGAAGATCTTCCCGCGCTACCGCCAGGTGATCCTCGACAAGCTGAAGCGCACTGCCGGGATGGAGGATATCGAGGAGCGCATCGTCGTTGAGGATCGGCTGACCCCGGTCGATATCCACGAGCGCTACAAGGTGCTGAACGGGGCGATCTACGGCCTCGCCTCGCACGGCGCTTTCCTTGGCGCCTTCAAGCCGGGCAACCGTGCGAAGGCGGTGAAGGGCCTCTACCTGTGCGGCGGTGCGGCGCATCCCGGGCCGGGCATGCCCATGGTGATGATGTCCGGCTGGATCGCCGCCGATGCGCTGGATGCCGAT
>CAITYE010000128.1 GCA_903896535.1 uncultured Paracraurococcus sp. | reverse complement strand
GCCCGCACGGCGCTGTTCAACTATCTTTTTGCCCGCCGCCATGGCGGGCAATACCTGCTGCGGATCGAGGATACCGACCGCCAGCGCAGCACCGCCGAGGCGGTGGCGCAGATCCAGGAGAGCCTGGACTGGCTGGGCCTTACCCCCGACGAGCCGCTGATCTTCCAAAGCAAGCGGGAAGCGCGCCACGCCGAGGTGGCGCAGGAACTGCTGGCGCGCGGGCGCGCCTACCTCGCCTACGACACGCCAGATGAACTGGCAGCGATGCGCGCGGCGGCCGAGGCGGCCAAGCGCCCCTTCAAATACGACGGCAGCCGCTGGCGTGCGCTCGACCCGAAAGACACGCCCAGCAATCCGCCGGCGATCCGCATCATCGCCCCGGCGGGTGGGGAGACGGTGGTCGAGGATCTGGTGCAGGGCACGGTCAAGGTCGCCGATAGCGAGCTGGACGACATGATCATCCTGCGCTCAGACCGCACGCCGACCTATCTGCATGCGGTCGTGGTCGACGATCACGATATGGCGATCACCCATGTGATCCGCGGCGATGACCACCTGACCAATACCTTCCGCCAATGCATGGTCTATGACGCCATGGGCTGGCACCGGCCGCGCTTCGCGCATATCCCGCTGATCCACGGCGCTGATGGGGCCAAGCTGTCCAAACGCCACGGCGCGGTCAGCGCGCTGGAGTTCCGCGAGCAAGGTTTCCTGCCGGAGGCGGTTTGCAACTATTTGCTGCGGCTCGGCTGGGGGCATGGCGATACCGAGATCATCGGCCGCGAGGAGGCGATCCGCATCTTCGACGTTGCCGATATCGGCCGCGCGGCGTCCCGCATGGATTACGCCAAGCTGCTGCATGTGAACGCCGTGTGGCTGCGCGCCGCGGAGGATGCGCGACTGACGCGGGAGACGCTGACCCGCCTCGGCAAGCACCAGATCGGCTTTGGCACGGAGGGCGCGGCCCGGGTGCGCCAGCTGATGCCCGACCTGAAGGAGCGCGCCCGCACGCTGGAGGAGCTGGCGAGCACCGCCGCTTTCGCGGCACTGGAAGGCCCACCGCCCATGGACCCCAAGGCCGCGGCGCTACTGACGCCGGAGGCCAAGGCGCGGCTGGCCGATCTGGCGCAGTTTCTGACCGACGCGCCTTGGGAACGGGCGGATCTGGAAGCCTGGCTGCGCGACTATGCGGAGGTGAAGGGCGTGAAGCTCGGCCAGATCGCCCAGCCGCTGCGCGTGGCGCTGACCGGCAGCACGCAGAGCCCGCCGATCGATGCGGTGCTCGCCGCCCTCGGGCGGACCGAAGCGGTGGATCGCATCCTGGCCGCAGCCGAGGAATAGCCCGGGGGCTTTTTCGAGTAGCCGGCGGCCGGCACCGCCGGCTAGGCTAATCGCCCATCCAGAGAAGGCCCGTCGCCATGCCGCTTGAGACCCACGCCGCCGCCGACCTATCGCTTGCTGATCAGCGCTGGCAGGCGCGCATCGACCTCGCCGCCGCGCATCGGCTGGCGGTGATGCACGGCTTCAACGAGGGCATCTTCAACCACTTCACCCTGCGCGTGCCCGGCACGGAGGATCGCTACTACCAGATCCCCTTCGGCACGCATTGGTCGGAAGTGCAGGCCTCGACCTTCATGGAGGTCGATTACAACGGCAAGCTCTGCGCCGGCGAAGGCCATATTGAGCAGAGCTGCTACGCGATCCACGCGCCGATCCATAAGCTGAACGCCCGCGCCGCGGCCGTCTTTCATACCCACATGCCCTTCGTCTCGGCGCTCTCGCGGCTCGAAGACCCGCGCATCCTGCCGATCGGTCAGACCGAGATCGGCACGATGATCCACACCGCCTACGACATGGAGTATGCCGGCCCGGCCTTCGAGCAGGCCGAAGGCGAGCGGCTGGCCGGCATCCTCGGCGACAAGACGGTCCTGATGATGGCCAATCACGGCGTCGCCACCGTCGGCCGGACGGTCGCCGAGGCCTATGACCGGCTGTACTACGTCGAGCGCGTCGCGCAGGTGCAGCTCTACGCCATGTGGACCAACCGGCCGCTGCATGTCCTGCCGGACAATGTGGTGCAGGAGACGGTGCGGCAATTCTCTGGCGCGGCACCGCGTTATGGCGACAAGACGAATGCCGAATGGCATTTCGGCGCGCTGAAGCGGATTCTTGACAAGCGCGAGCCCGATTACCGCGACTGAGACGCGGCGCTGGGGCGGGCTGTTCACCACGCCCGCCCCAGCGCATACATAATATTTCATCTTGTCAGCCGATCGAGTGTGCGGCTAAGTGGCGGCTCCAAAAAAAGGTCCGTCGCTATGCTGTCGAACAGAACTGTGCTCCTGGCCTCCCTCCTCGCCTGGCCGGCACTGGGCGGCGCGCATAGCGCCCGCGCCGATACCTTCAGCGTCACCCTGGGCGATTGGGGCAGCACGTCGGACGTCGGCACCTTCGCCTGGGCGATCAATCAGGCCAATCTTTCCACCGCCAGCGACAACCTCATCACCGTCGCCCCTGGGCTGAAAATCAATGTCGATGGGGCGGAAGCCACCAGCTCACCCAACAATCTCGCCACCATCAGCCGCTCCGTGACCATCGCAGGCAATGGGGCGACGCTGGTCGGCAATCCGGAATTCGTCACCAACAGTGGGCAGTTGGTCACCAAGACCAATCCGCAGTCACCCGGACCCAAGGACATTACGGTGATCCCCTCATTCTCCGTGTTCAAGGTCGGCACCTACGGCCAGGCGAATACCGGGCTGACGGTGAGCATGACCGGCCTGAACGCCGATGGCCTTAACCGCATCGCCCAGGTCAACCAGGGCGCCATACTCAGCTACAGCGGCGCGGCGATCGTCAACTCGGTCAACTTCACCGGCACGCCGACCGGTCCGAGCTTCGAAGCCTTTGGCGCCTCTCTCAGCCTCAGCCATGTGTCCATCGACAATGCTTATGGCTTTAACGGGCCGATCGGCACGGCCCTGGGCGGCATCGTCTCGGGCGAGGATTCGACGATCAATCTCTCCGATAGCCGGATCCGGAACACGAGCAATCTCGGTGCGGTCAGCCTGGCCGGCGGCACCGCCAATATTGTCAGCACCGTGCTCACCGGCTCGGGTGGCATCAGCGTCAGCGGCGGCGGCAGCATCGCCACCGGCACCATGAACGTGGTGAATAGCCTGGTCTTCATGCAGGGGCAGATGAACGGCGGCGGCGATCCCGAATTGGCGGTCAACCGGGTGATCGCCGGCAGCGGCGGGACGATGAACCTGACCGCGAGCTCGGTCCTGGTCGATGCGATCAGCCTCTCCGGCGACCCCGCCTTCCTGAACGGCGTCCCGCTGGATGCCAATGGCGGCCGCATCAACCTCGTCTCCTCGGCGGTGATGGGAACACAGATCCAGGACACGCCGCCGCAGATCGCCTATCAGGCAGGCTATGGCGGCAGCATGACCGCGGATGTCTACAGCTGGATCCGGCCGATGAGCGCGCAGAGCGCCACCGATCTCCGCACGCTGTTCAACCAGCCGAGCCTGCTGACCGGCAGCCCCGGCTATGCGATCATCGTCCTCAACACCAATCCGCTGATCGAGATGATCGACCCCTATCCCGGCGAGGCCTATCCGGTGGATGGCGGCGTGCTGCTGAATGTGGTGCCCAATGCGACCAGCACGAACCAGTTGTTCAGCCCGATCGACGGCAGCCCAATCCTGACCGATGTCTTCGGCAATGCGCGGACCCGGCTGGGCTTGCGCGATGTCGGCGCGGTGCAGGGCATTCCGGAACCCTCGACGATGCTGGGCCTGCTGACCGGTCTGGGGGCCTTGCTCGGCGTTGGCCGGCGTCGCACTGTCGGCTGATCACTTACCATCGCGCAACAGAAGGATATCTGCCATGACCACAAAGATCCTTATTGCCGGGGGCCTGGCCCTCCTCCTCGCGGGCTGTGAGCAGCCCGCCACGACCAGCGCGCCGCTGCAAACTGCCGCCAGCCCCGCTTTGGTGGCGACCCCGGTGTCAAATACGACGCCGGCGCAGCAGGGACAGCGCTTCGGCAAATCCGTCTACTCGCCCGCGTCGGGCGTCATTTGCGATACCTATGGCACGGCCTATTGCGCCGACGGCACCGGCATCTCGATGAGCTTCACAGAACAGTATCTTGGGGCCGCCGCTATGCAGAAATTCAACCGCATGACGGCGGGTGGCAGCTTCGATTCCTCGAACTTCGTACTCAGCAACGGCGTCCAGTGCCGGGTGGCGGAAAAGGCCTGCTTCAAGGGCAAGAATTCCCGGACGGTCGATCCGGCCATAACCCGGGTGCTGTTTCCCTGACCAGCAGCCGCGGCGTGGGCCTTATTGTACACAGGCCCATTCCTTGGATTAAATATTGTATAAATACTGGTTGCTGCTGAACCTTACGGCCTTTCTCCACGCCGCTATCCCCGGCCTATCCACAGGCTTTTCCCCCGCTGACGGCTGCCTGTACCGAAGTGGCAGCGGGGGCACCCTGTGCGGACCGCCAGGCCCACCGGCGGT
>CAITYE010000127.1 GCA_903896535.1 uncultured Paracraurococcus sp. | reverse complement strand
TGTTGGATCGCGCGATTCAGCGCCTTCGGCGATTCCGCCTCAACGCATCGCGCCCGCTAGAGCATGCTGCGTTCACATACGTTCACGCAGCCCGCTCTAGCATGTGTTGGGTCGCGCGATTCAGCGCCTTCGGCGATTCCGCCTCAACGCATCGCGCCCGCTAGAGCATGCTGCGTTCACCTGCGTTCACGCAGCCCGCTCTAGCATGTGTTGGATCGCGCGATTCAGCGCCTTCGGCGATTCCGCCTCAACGCATCGCGCTCTAGCGGCAGTCGAGCACCCGGAGGTCGTAGACCGGGTGTTCCATCATCGACACCGCCGGGGCGGAGGCGAACATCCAGCCACGGAACATCGTCTCCCCCGGGCGGCGGCTGTCGAGGACTTCCAGCCAAGCCGTGCTGTCCGGCACTTCGCCGGAGGGGCGCGTGCGGCAGGCGCCCACCAGGATCTCCAGCGTGCCATAGGTCAGCGGCTTGCCAACCTCGGCTTCCAGCCGGGTGACGCGGGCGGTGATCTTGTCGAGGAATTGCAGCTCGGCCTTCTGCTTCGTGACCCAGCCCTGGGCAAAGGCGGGCAGCGGCGAGGCCAGTAGCGCCGCGAGGAGCAGGAGCGGGCGGATCATGACCGGCGCTTCGGGCTGGGCAGCGCCGCGACCAGGTGGGCCAGGATCTCGCGCATCGCCGCTTCGTCCACGCCCATCAGCACCGCGTCTTCGAAGGCATCGCGCATCACCTGGGCCAGCTCGGCGTGGTTCTCGGCCAGCACCTTCAGCTTCTCTCGGCAGGAGAGCGGCTGACCATCGGCGCCCGGCCAGGTGGCAGGAGAGGCGAGGCTCATTTCGGCGGCTCCGCCGGCGCCGCCTCGGGCTTGGTGCTGTTCATCTGGGTGACCGAGAAGATGAATTTGCCGAGCAGGGATTCAAGGCTGACCGAGCCCTGCGTTTCGGTGATCCGTCCGCCATCGACGAGCAGCCGGTCGCTGCCGCCCGGCACCAACGAGACGTATTTGCCACCGAGCAGGCCTTCGGAGGTGATCTCGGCCGAGGTATCGGCCGGCAGCTTCAGGCCGCGATCGACGCGCAGCACCAGCTCGGCATTGAAATTCTGGGGATCGATCCGGCTGCCGGAGACACTTCCCACCTTCACACCGGCGATCCGCACATCGGCGCCGTTGGTCAGGCCGTCAATCCGGTCGAAGCTGGCGCGCAGCAGCATGCCGTCGCCACCCGAGCCACCGCGGCCGCCATGGAGCATCGCAAACCCCAGGAACCCGGCGGCGACCAGCAGCACAACAGCGCCGGTGGCTACCTCTACAAAGCTGCGCTGCGCCATCCGTTCAGGTGCCAGGGGTCCAGGCTTCGTAATCGGCGCCGGCCGCAGCCCGCTGGCCGCCCTTGTAATCGTGCCCGGCCGGCCGATAGGCGGCGGGGGTGCCGGTCTGGTTCGGCTGGTATTCCAGCTGCCAGGGGAACAGCTTCTGCTCCGGCAAAGCCTCGGCGGTATGATGCAGCCAGCCATGCCATTCCGGCGGCACCGCTGTCGCTTCATTGCCCTGGGGATAAATCACCCAGCGCCGCGTCCGGTTGTAGACCGGCAGCTTGCGGCGGCTTTCATAATACGTATTGCCGAAGCGATCCGTGCCCACCTGGCGACCGCTGAAGGCCGAGGTGAGGCGAAGCATAAAGGACATGGCGCGCTGAGGGCTCCTGTAGCGAAGCAAACATGGCACAGCGCCCGCGGCACTGCAAAGCCCGCCATACCAGCGATCAGCCGATCACCCCGGGGGTGGAAGGTTATTTAGAGCAGGATGCATTCGCAATCGTTCACGCATCTCCCTCTAACTTTTGTTGGATCGCGGGATTCCTCTTTTTCGGCAATTCTGCCGAAACGCTGAATCCCGCTCTGGCGCGCAATCGCCGGGCGGAAACCGCCAGCGTCCGAGGCTTCGCCGCACGGGACGCAGCGCCAAGCTGATCTCGGCAGGCGGCAGCGAGGACGGATATCCACAAGATGTTGGGGGTCATCACCCGATTTTCATCGATATGTGCCTTCCCGAGTCCCGGGCCGCCGGCTTAACGTGACGCCATGGCGGGTATTCACGGCACTCTTTGGGAAGCGATCGCGCTGCAGCGCCACAAGGCGGGGGCTGACCCGGACGCGCCGCCGCGCCGCTTGGCCCTGCCTGCGGGCTGGGAGCCGGAGGCCGCCGCCGCCCTCGCCGCCCTCGCCCCGGGGGCAGGGCCGGTCAGCCTGCACCGCGCCGCCGAGGCCTGGATCGGCCGCGTCATCAGCCGCGCGGGCCAATCCGGCCTGATTGAACCCACGGCGGCCAACGCCTTTGCTGAAGGCCTCCGCGCGCTATTGCTGACCCGTCGTGGCGCCCCGGGCGCCGAGGTCTGGCAAGGCCGGCGCAGCACCGAGCCACCCCGCTTCGTCCTGAACCTGCCCGCTTTCCTGGAGCCCGAAGGCGGCTTCGATACGGAAGGCTATGCCGAGGCGGTGGCGCTTGGCATCCGTGCTCTCACCGCCCTGGCCGGGCCGGAAGCAACCCGCCTGCGCCTCGGCTTCGCCGATCTGGCCGGGCTGCTCTGCGGCCTTGGCCTGGCCTATGACACCGAAGCGGGTCGCGCCACGGCCGCGGCGGTGGCGGCGTTGACGCGCGGTGCGGCGGAGGTCGAATCCGGCCGGCAAGCGCAGCGGCTCGGCGCACGGGAACCCGTCGCGCTGCTATGGCCGGCGCCGCCGGCGGCAACCCCGGTCCCCGGCTTGGCCGAAGCGGCGCGGGCTGCGCTCGATGCCGCCGCCGGGCAGCCGGGGCTCCGCCACCAGGCACTGATCGCCCTCGCCCCGGCCGATGCGGTGGAGGCTTTGCTCGGCGCGGAGACCGCCGGCATCGCCCCCCTCGCCGCGGCGATGCGCCCGGTGCTGACCGCAGCCGGCACGTTGGCCGAGGTGCCGACGCGCGCCGCACTCCGGGCTGGCGCGGTGCCGGCGCTGCTCGCCCCGGTGGCCCCGGCGGCGCGCGAGGCAATGCGACGCGCGGTCTCTCCCTTCCTGCATGTCGCGGTTCCCGCCCCCGCCGCCCTGCCCGGCCCGGCCCAGGGCCTGCCCCGGCCAGAGCCCGTCCGCCGGCATGCCGGCAGCACGGTGCACGTCGCGATCGGCGGCCATCGGGTGGCGCTGCGGACGGCCGAGGATGCCGAGGGCCGGCTGCTGGAAATCGCCTTCACTTTGGCCAAGGAAGGCCCTGCCTTCCGCGGCCTGATGGAAGGGTTCGTGCAATCCGTCTCACTCGGCCTGCAGGCCGGCGTGCCGCTCGCGACCTATGTCGAAGCCTTCGCCTATACGCGCTTCGGGCCGGCGGGCGCGGTGGAGGGCGATCCCGCCTTTGCGCGCGCCACCTCGCTGCTCGACTGGGCCTTCCGCCGCCTCGCGCTCGACTATCTCGGGCGGCGTGATCTGCCCGATCCGTCCGAGGAGGATTGCGCGCCGGATGCGCTCGCCTCGGTCGCCCAGCAGGCGCCGCTCTTGCCGCTGGATCTGCCGGCGCTGGCCAGTCCGCGCGGCCGGCGGCGGAGCTTCAAGCTGGTTGGGTAGGGGGAGTGAAGATGACAGGGAAAATCGCCGCAAGGCTGCATGAACTCGGCATCATCCTGCCGGAGCCGGCGAAACCCATCGCCAACTACATCCCCTTCAACGTTGCGGGGAAGCTGGTGGTGATCTCCGGCCAGATCCCGCTGCGGGACGGGCACATCGCCTATACCGGCAAGCTTGGTGAGGCTGTGTCGATCGAGACCGGCATCGCTGCGGCCAAGCTCTGCTTCGTCAACCTGGTCGCGCAGTTGCTGGCGGCGGCGGGGGATTTGGATCGGGTGAAGCAGGTGGTGCGCCTCGGCGGCTTTATCGCCGCCGGGCCGGACTTCACCCAGCACGCCCAGGTGATGAACGGGGCCTCCGACCTCGCGGTCGAGATTTTTGGCGCGGCCGGGCGGCATGCGCGGACCACCATCGGCGTGCCCTCCCTGCCCGGCGATGCGGCGGTGGAAGTGGAAGGGCTGTTCGAGCTGGCCTGATGCCGCCCTGGATGGCGCTGGCGCTGGCGATCGGCGCCGAGGTGGTGGCGACTTCGGCGCTGAAATCCGCCGCGGGCTTCACCCGGCTCGGCCCCTCCCTGCTGGTGGTGCTGGGCTATGGCGTGTCCTTCTGGTGCCTGTCGCTGGCGCTGAAGACCATCCCGGTCGGCGTCGCCTATGCCATCTGGAGCGGCGTGGGGATCGTGCTGATCGCGTTGATCGCCTGGGCGCTGCATGGCCAAAGGCTGGATGCGGCGGCGCTGCTGGGGATCGGGCTGATCCTGGCCGGCGTGCTGGTGATTCAGCTGTTTTCCCGGGTGCATTGAGCGGGTGCGTTGAGGCGGAACCGCCGAATATGCGGAATCCCACGACGCCATAAACGTCATAGCCGGGTGCAACGCAACGTGCTCTAGCATGTGTTGGATCGCGCGATTCAGCGCCTTCGGCGAATTCGCCTCAACGCATCGTGCTCTAGCCGGGCGTGGTCAGAACCCGGGCAGCGCGGCCATGGCGGGGGGCGCAGGCGGCGGCACCGGCAGCGCTTCCAGCGGCCGCGCGCCGCACGCGGCCAGGAAGGCCGCAATGGCATTGTATTCGGCGGCGGGGCGCGTTGGGTCGTGGAAGGGCGCCTCGGCCGGGGAGCCTTCGGGGACCCAGATGATCGTCTCGTAGCGGGCACGGGTCAGCAGCACGCGGTAGGTGTTGCGGATAAAGTGGAAATCCTTGGTCGCGCGCTGCCAGCGGTCACCCACGAAGGCGCGCGCCTGCCAATCGCCGCCCGCGCGCAGGAAGTCCCCGCCCCAGGCCAGCCCGACCACGTCCAGTTCCAGCCCCTGGCAGTCATATTCGGTGGCGAAGGTCTCCAGCGCCTCGGCGCTGCGGACATCCGGCCAGCGGTTGAGGAACCAGTCCGCGACATCGGGCACCTGCACGCCGAGCCCTTCCGCCCGCAGCCGACGCGCGCCGGCGGACGCGACGATGCCGCACCCTCGCCGGCCGCGCGCTGAACGCCGCAAGCCGTCACGCAGGGCCGTAAGATCGCGGGTCAGGAAATAGGGCAGCTCGGCAGCGGCGGCGATGCGGCGCGCTGCCTCGGCATCGCCAGCCAGCACCGCCGCCACCCAGGCGGCGCCGGCGCTCTCGCGCACGCTCCGCAGCGGCACCGTCAGGTCGAGATCGGGCTCGGCCAGGAAGCGCGCTGCCGGCACCGCATCCAGCCGCTGCATCGGCTCCGGGTGGTCGCGCAGCACCGGCGCAGCAGCGGCCTGCCAGCGCGGATCGGTGGCGATGACGCGGCCCCATTCAGCCACCCCGGCCTCCCCCGTATTGATCTCCTGCCCCGCGCCGATCAGCGCGACGATCACCGCCCAGCCCGGCTGGCGGCCCATGATCTCCAGCGCGTGCCAGGGCTCGCTATCGGTCAGGCGCGATGGCTTGTTGCGGGTCCCCAGCACCGCCTTGGCGGCATCCCAGGCGCGCTGCGCCTCGTCGAAGACGATCAGCCGGTCGGGCGGGGCGCGATCGGGCGCCAGCGCATTGTCTTCCAGAAAGCGGTGGACGTTCTGCAGGCGCTGGGCCACGCGGCGCTCCGCCTCGGCCCGGCTGCATTCGCGTCGCGCCACGGCATCGCGGGCCAAAGCCGCGCGCAGCACGGTCACCAGCGGGACATTGCCGGTCAGGAAGGCGGCCGCCGCCTGCTCCGCCCGGCCAAACACCGC
>CAITYE010000126.1 GCA_903896535.1 uncultured Paracraurococcus sp. | reverse complement strand
TGCGGGTGCTGCTGCGGATGCTGGCGGCCGGCGACAACGTGGTGATCACGCCGGACGGCCCGCGTGGGCCACGCCGCGTTGCCGCCCCCGGCGTCGCCCAGCTTGCCGCGCTGGCCGGTCTGCCGGTGATGCCCTGTGCCGCCCGCACCTCCCGCGCGCGGGTCCTGGGCAGTTGGGACCGGATGGTGCTGCCGTTGCCCTTCGCCCGCGGCGTCATCGTAGTGGGAGCCCTGGTTGCGGTGGATCGCGCGGCGCCGGGGGCGGCGCTGCCGATGATCGAGGCGGCGCTGACCGCCGCCTGCGACAGCGCTGATGCGCTGGCGGGTGGGCGCGCATGAGCCTGCTCGCCGGGGCCTACGCCCAGGCGACGGCGCTGTTGGCCCCGGCGCTGCGGCTGCACCTCCGCCGCCGGGCCGGGCGCGGCAAGGAAATCGCGGCTCGGCTGGCGGAGCGTGAAGGCGCCGGCGCCGCGCGGCCGGCCGGGCGGCTGCTCTGGCTGCATGCGGCGAGTGTCGGGGAGACGATTTCCATCCTGCCGCTCCTGGAAGCCTTGGCGGCGCGGGCGCCAGATCTCGAACTGCTTGTTACAACCGCGACCGTGACCGGCGCGGAGACGCTGGCGCGGCGCCTGCCGGTGGCGCTTGGGGGGCGGGTGCAGCATCGTTTCGCCCCGCTCGATGTGCCTGGCTGGGTGGGGAGCTTCCTGGATGGCTGGCGACCTGATGCGGTGGTGCTGGTCGAGAGCGAGCTGTGGCCGAATCTGATTGCCGCCTGCCGGGGCCGCGCGATTCCGCTTGCCCTGATCAATGCCCGCTTCACCCCGCGTTCGGCAGCGCGCTGGCAGCGCTGGGCGGCTGGCTTCGGGCGGGAGCTTGCCGGCAGTTTCCGCTTCGCCACGGCGCAGACCGCCGAAGACGCCGCGCGGCTCCGCGCCTGGGGCTTCGCCGATGTCCGCACGCCCGGCAATCTGAAGGACGCGGCGCTGCCCCTGCCAGCCGACCCGGCGGCCCTCGCGGCGCTGCATGCGGCCATCGGCGCCCGGCCGGTCTTCCTCGCCGCCTCGACCCGCCCAGGTGAGGAGCCCATCGTGCTGGCCGCCGCGGCGCGGCTGCGAGAGCGTTTGCCCGATCTGCTGACCATCCTGGTGCCACGCCATCCGGAACGTGGCGCGGCGATCGCCGCACTCCTCTCGCCGCCGCCGCCGTGCCGTTCCGCTGGCGCGCTGCCGTTGCCCGCGAGTGCGGTCTATGTGGCGGATACGCTGGGCGAACTCGGCTTATTTTACCGCCTGGCCGGCGTTGCGCTGATCGGCGGCGCGCTGGTGCCGCTCGGCGGGCAGAACCCGCGCGAGGCGGCGCGGCTCGGCTGCCCCATCCTGATTGGTCCGCACCACTTCAATTTCCAGCCCGTGGTCGCGGCGCTGCTGGCCGCCGGCGGGGCCGAGGTGGTGCGCGATGCCCCAACGCTGGCGGAAGCGGCCGGCCATGTGCTAACCAATCCCTCACGCGGACGTGTCATGGCCGCCGCTGCCTCTGCCGCCTTGGCGGCCGAGGCGGGGTTGCCGGACGGCATCGCGCAATGGCTGCTGGACCTGCTTCCGGGGCAGGCTGACGGATCGCCGCCCGGCGATCCGGGAACGGCGCCAGGAGGCTGAAGCGGGCGGGGCGCATGCGCGGCCCGCCCTGTCTGCATCCTGGCCGGCTCTGGTAATGCGAGGATTGGTCGAGGCCGATGCGAGCCCCTGATTTCTGGACTGCGGATGGCCGTGGCTTATGGCCTTCCCTGCTTGCCCCCGCGGCCGCGCTTTATGGCAGGGCGACCGCGCGGCGCCTGCGTCGGCCCGGCTGGCAGGCGCCGGTGCCCGTGATCTGCTGCGGCAACGCCACGGCGGGCGGGGCGGGCAAGACCACGGTTGCGCTCGATCTCGGTCAGCGCGTCGCGGCCCGGGGGATCGAGGCGCATTTCCTGCTGCGCGGCTATGGCGGCAAGCTGAGCGGCCCGTTGCGGGTCGATCCGGCGCGCCACGACAGCACGCAGGTGGGCGACGAGGCGCTGCTGCTGGCGGCGACACGGCCGGCGTGGATTGCCGCCGATCGCGGCCTTGGGGCGCAGGCGGCGATCGCCGGCGGGGCGGGCTGCATCGTCATGGATGACGGGCTGCAGAACCCGACCTTGCTGAAGGACCTCTCGCTACTGATCATTGATGGCAGCTATGGCTTCGGCAATGGCCGCATCATCCCCGCCGGACCGCTCCGCGAACCGGTCGGGGAGGCTGCGGCACGGTCCCATGCCGCGGTGCTGATTGGCCCCGATGAAGCCGGCGCCCTGGCGCAATTGCCGCCCGAACTGCCGGTGCTGCGCGCTGAATTGCGCCCCGGGCCGGAGGCGGCCGCTTTGGCGGGGCAGGCGGTCTACGCCTTTTGCGGGATCGCCAATCCGCAGAAATTCTTCGCCACCCTGCAGCAATCCGGGGCGCTATTGGCCGGCCGGATGGCCTTCAACGACCACTACCCCTTCGACGCTGGCGACCTGGAAGAGGTATTGGCCGAAGCCGCGCGGCTGCGCGCACGGCCGGTGACGACACTGAAGGATTTCGTTCGCATCCCCGTCCCCTTCCGTGACCGGGTGACGGTGGTGACGGTGGGCATTGCATGGGCCGACGAGGCGGCCCTGGAGCGGCTGCTGGCCCCGATCCTGGCCCCGGCCCTCGCCTCGGCCCTGGGCAAGCTGGCCACGGCCTGAACCATACAGGGCCGCGGAACTTGGCATCCGGTCTCTGTCCCGGCTCAACCGTCTGGACGGTTGACATACCGTCTGGACGGTACATTTAAGCTGAATGTTCCTTGCCCGCAGCCCGGTGGCCGGCCCCGACGCCCGGACCCGCATCCTCGACGCCGCCGAGGCAATTGTGCGTGGCCGTGGCGTCGCGCAATTGACGCTGGAGGCGGCGGCGCGGGAGGCCGGGGTCTCCAAGGGCGGGCTGCTGTATCATTTCGCCTCGAAGGAGGCGCTGCTTACTGCCCTGCTCGGCCGCATGGCGGAATGGCTGCGCCAGGATTTCGCCGCGACCTTCGCCGAACAGCCGGCGGGGCCCGGACGGGCGACCCGCGCCGTGCTCGCCTGGGGCTTCGGGCAGGCGCCGGAGGCGATCAATGAGCGCAGCGACCGGGCCGCTGCCGTCTTCCTGGCCGCGCATCACCACGACCCGGCGCTGCTCGACCCCGCACGGGCGGTGATTGGCGAATTCCGCGCGGCGATCGCCGCCGATGGCCTGCCGCCCGGGCATGGGCCGGCCATCATGGCGGCGGTGGATGGCTTGTTCATGGCCCGTATTTTCAACCTCTACACGCCGACCCCCACGGAGCGGGAGGCGATGCACGTCGTCCTTGGTCGTCTCCTTGCCCCAGAGACACCGCGATGAGCCGCACGCGCTGGTGGCTGGCCCTCGGGGCGTTGGCCGCACTCGTGGCTGGCGGGGCGGTGTTCGTGCGGCGCGGCGCGGCCGACCGCACCCCGCCCGTGGCCACGTCGCCGCCCGGGCCGGTGGGCGTCGGCGCCCTGGGGCGCATCGAGCCGGCCTCACGCATTCGCAAGCTGAATCAGCCAGGTGGGCTTTCGGTCACGCGCGTCGATCAGGTGCTGGTGACCGACGGCGAGCCGGTGGTGGTGGGCCAGTTGCTCGCCGTCTTTGCCGATGCGGCCCAGAAAGATGCCGCGGTGGCCCAGGCCGAGAGCGCGGTCGCCCAGGCCCGCACCGCGCTGGCGCGCATCCGCGCCGCTGGCCGCGTGGAGGAGATCGCGGCCCAGCGCGCCAGGATCGATGCGCTGAAGGCCAATGAGGTGAGCGCGATGCGCGAGGCGGTCCGGGCCGAGAGCCTGCTGTCGTCGGGCGCCGGCAATATCGCCAATGCCGAGAAGCTGCGCTTCCTGGCCAGCGCGACGACCGCCGCGCGCATCGAAGCGGAGGCCGGCCTCAAGCGCCTGCTGACGCCGCGGCCGGAGGATCTTGCGGTGGCCGAGGCCGATCTCGCCGCCGCCGAGTCGCAGGTGCGCAAAGCCCGGGCCGATGCCGCGCTCGCCCGGGTCACTGCGCCGATCGCCGGCACTATCCTCAAGATCTACGCGCGACCAGGCGATCAGGTGGGCGCCGATGGGCTGCTCGACCTCGCCGACCTGTCGCGGCTCGATGTCGTGGCGGATGTCTATGAGACGGATCTGGCGCGGCTGCGCGTCGGCGCCCCGGCCGAGGTGCTGGTCCCCGGCGAGGCGCAGCGCTTTGCCGCGACTGTCCGCGAGATCGGCTGGCAGGTCCGTCGCACGACCCAGGCTGGCACCGACCCGGTCGCCGCCGTCGATGCCCGGACCGTCGAAGTCCGGCTGAGCCTCGATGAGGCCGGCCGGGCCGCGCTGGAGCGCCGCAGCAACATGCAGGTGCAGGTGGCGATCCGGCCATGAACGTCATCGGTGCCGCGCCCGAGCAGGCGGCGGGGCGCGTCTCGGCGCCGCCTGCCGCACCGCGAGGTGGCGGCGGGCTTGATCCGCTGCGCCTGCCCATGCGGCTCGCCTGGCGGCAATTGCGCGCCGACCGGGCGCGGTTGCTCTCGGCGATCGCCGGCGTGCTGTTCGCCTGCGTGCTGGTCTTCATGCAGCTTGGCTTCCGCTCGGCGCTGTTCGACAGCGCGACCAAGCTGCTCGGCTCGATGCAGGCCGATATTTTCCTGATCCATCCGATGACCTTGGTCAGCTTCAAGCCGGAGACCATGCCGCGCAGCCGCGTCAGCCAGGCGCTCGCCCTGCCGGAGGTGCAGGCGGCGGTGCCGATCTACCTCGCGCAATCGACTTGGCGGAACCCGGAGACCGGCCGGCGCCGGGCGATCCAGCTGGTCGGGTTCGACACCGAGGTGGGGGTGATGGATTTTCCCGGCCTCGCCCCGCTCGTGGAGGCGCTGAAGCGACCCGATACCGTGGCCTTCGACCGTCGCTCGCGCCCCGAGTTCGGCGATGCCGCGAAGCTGCTGGCGGCGCGCGGTCCTTTCGATGTGCAGGTCGGCAGCAGCCGCATGCAGGTGGTCGGCCTGATCGAGATCGGCCCCTCCTTCGGCGCCGACGGCAATCTGGTGATGTCGGAGTTGAATTTCCGCCGCATTGCCAAGGAGCGCCGGCGCGAGACGGTCGATCTGGTGGCGATCAAGCTGCGCCCGGGCACCGACCGCAGCGTGGCGGTTGCCCGCCTCACAGCGCTGTTGCCGCCGGATGTGCGCGTGTTGGCCGGCCCCGAACTGGTCGCCCATGAACGTCGCTACTGGGAGGAGGCCACGCCGATCGGCTTCATCTTCGCCTTCGGCAGCCTGATGGGCCTCGTCGTCGGCATGGTGATCGTCTACCAGATCCTGTTCAGCGACATCGCCACGCATCTGAAGGAATACGCGACACTCAAGGCGATCGGCTTCGGCAATGGCTATCTGCGTCGGGTTGTGCTGTCGGCGGCGCTGATCCTGGCCGTGCTCGGCTTCGTGCCCGGCCTGCTGCTCTCGACGTTCCTGTACGACGTGGTGGGCAAGGGCACCTTCCTGCCGCTGATGATGGATGCGGGACGGGCGGGCGGCGTTTTCCTGTTGATCTTCTCGATGTGCGGCGTCGCGGGGCTGCTGGCCATGCGCAAGCTGGCTGATGCCAATCCGGCGGATATGTTCTGATGCCGCTCGACCGGCCGCTGGAGATCCGTGGCCTCGGCTACGCCTATGGCGAGGGCGCGCTGCGCAAGACCGTGCTGCGCGACATCGACCTTTCCGTTGAACCCGGAGAGATCGTGCTGCTGACGGGCCCTTCGGGCAGCGGCAAGACCACGCTGCTGACGCTGATCGGCGCGCTGCGGGCGATGCAGGAGGGCAGTTGCCGGGTGCTGGGGCAGGAACTGATGGGCGCCCCGGAGGCAGCCCGGGTCGCGCTGCGCCGGCGGATCGGCTTCATCTTCCAGCAGCACAACCTGCTGGGTTTCCTGACCGCGCAGCAGAATGTGGCGATGGCGCTGGAGTTGCAGCCCGGGCTGCGGGAGGCTGAGCGCCTGTCGCGCGCCACCGCCATGCTCGGCGCCGTTGGTCTCGGGGATCGTGGCCCCTCGCGACCTTCCGAGCTTTCGGGCGGGCAGCGGCAGCGCGTCGCGGTCGCCCGCGCCCTGGTCGGCGACCCCGGCCTGGTGCTGGCCGATGAGCCGACCGCCGCGCTCGACCGGCAATCCGGTGGCGAGGTGGCGCGGCTGCTGCGCGACCTCGCCCGCAGCCAGGGTGTGCCGATCCTGATGGTGACGCATGATCCCCGCATTCTCGACATCGCCGACCGCATTATCGCCATGGAGGATGGGCGGATATTGCCAACAACACGGGCAGAAGCCGCTGGCGGAGGCTGATTTCGGCCTCCCGCGTGTTGACAGCGCCCCACCTGCCTGGGGAGCATCGGCTATAATCTGGAAAGGGCCGAGAACATGCTGGGACGGGGTATCATTGTGGCGGCCGTATTGGCCGCCAGCTGCCTATTCGGCGGCGCTGCCAAGGCGCAGCAGACGCTGGAAGCGATCAAGGCGCGCGGTGTCCTGCATTGCGGCATCGGCCCCGGCGTCGCCGGCTTCGGCCTGCCGGACAGCAAGGGCGTCTGGCAGGGGATGGATGTCGATCTCTGCCGCGGCCTGGCGGTGGCGATCTTCAATGACAAGGAGAAGGTGCGGTTCTTCCCGCTCTCGGCCTCGGTGCGCTTCACGGCGCTTGGCGCGGGCGAGATCGATGTGCTGTTCCGTACCTCAACCCAGACCATGATGCGCGATGTCTCGCTCGGCCTGCGTTTCGCCACCACCTATTTCTACGACGGGCATGGCTTCATCGTGAAAAAGGGCATGGTGGACAAGGTGGCTGAACTGCGCGACGCCACCATCTGCCTGATTCAGGGCACGACCAATGAGCAGGTGACGGCGGACTACTTCCGCAGCATCAACGTCCCCTTCAAGCCCGTGGTGTTTGAGCGCACGGACCAGGCCCAGGCGGCGCTGCAGGCCGGGCGCTGCGACAGCTTCGGGACCGATGCGTCGCAGTTGGCCGGCGTGCGGGCGACGATGCAGAGCCCGAAGGACTGGGTGGTCCTGCCGGAGCGCTTCAGCAAGGAGCCCTACGGCCCCTATATCCGCCGCGACGACCAGCAATGGTTCGACGTGGTCCGCTGGTACGTCACCGGGCTGATCGAGGCCGAGGAACAGGGCCTGACCCAGGCCAATGTTGAGGAACAGAAGGCCAAGGCGGTGAACCCGAACACCCGTCGCCTGCTGGGCGTGACGCCCGAACTGGGCGAGGCGATCAAGCTCGACCGCAACTGGATGACCAATGTGGTCAAGGCCATGGGCAATTACGGCGAGATCTACGACCGCCATTTCGGCCCCAGGACCCAGGTCGACCTACCGCGCGGGCCGAACAAGCTGTGGACCCAGGGCGGCCTGATCTACGCCATGCCGATGCGCTGATCGGCTGACGCATGCGGCGCCCGGCCGGCGCATCGCGCAGGCCGCGCGCCGCGCTGCTGTCTTGCTTGGTCCTTGCCGGTCCCGCCCTGGCGGCGGGGCCGGA
>CAITYE010000125.1 GCA_903896535.1 uncultured Paracraurococcus sp. | reverse complement strand
GTGGTGCGTGCCAGACGGTACCTACCGTCTGGCACGCACCACTAGTTTTCCCGGTGCCCGGGGCCGTACTAGCCCGAGTGCTGGTGCTGGACGCAGGAGTAGGGCGCACATCGACGCGTTGCGGAACAAAATCAGAAAATGATACTTTCGGCAGCATCGATTCGTATCCGGGAATCAATGTGTTGCACCGAGTCGCGCGAACGAATCGTGGCCGTGCGACTCGGGCTAACTCGAAAGTCTCATAACACAAGCACTTGGGGATCGGTCGCACAGACAGCCACAAACGAGTTCTAGTTTTGATCTCCAAAGGCGTGGCGTGGAGCGGACCTCAGAAATCGCTGACTCTGCCCTTTCTTTCCCAATCTCCGTAGCGGGTCGGCTCCGGCCCTTCCGGACCGCCGATTTCCTTGGCCTTTTGGCCGGAGTTTGCCAGGGGTGCTGTCGTCTCCGCGTCCTTTTGCGCTCGGTCGGGCGATGCTGCCGGCGGGCTTGGCGATTTCGCGGGCTTGTTCTGCATCTTCCGGGCCTTCTTTCAGGTGATCAGGGGTGGCTGGAGCGGCAGGGTCACCGCTTAGGCGATTCCGCCTGCGCGGGATCAGGTTTGGGGGCCAGTTTCGATCCAGTGACAACGGTAGAGCAGCTTATCTCCGGTCTGTTGGATCACACCGTGATCCAACAGACCGGAGATAAGCTGCTCCAGAATCGATACTTTCTAGAGCAAGAAATCCGTTCAGACGATTCCTTCTGAACCGATATTGCTCTAGGCCGGACCTGGCAACGGGACCAAATCCGCCGAGGGCGAACCGCCCAAGACGGGTCGGGACCTCCCACAACCGCACCTCGACTGTGTTGCCTTATAGGCATTCCATTGACGTCTTCGCCACAGCGCTGCATCGATCCTTCGCACCGCTGGAGTGTCCTGGATGCTGCGCCTCGCCATCGTTTGCCTTATCAGCACTTTCCTTGCCCCCGCGGCCCGGGCGCAGGAGACCGAGGCGGGCAAGCGCGTCTATAACCAGTGCCGCGCCTGCCACAGCATCGAATCCGGGGCTCGCAACGGTGTCGGGCCTAACCTGCATGGCGTCTTCGGTCGCAAGGCCGGCGCGGTCGAGGGCTTCCGCTACTCGCAGAATCTCAAGGAACAGGCCGCTGCGGGTCTAACCTGGGACGAACCAACGCTGCGTGCCTATCTGGCCAATCCGAAAACTGTGCTGCCGCAGGGCGCCATGTCTTATGCCGGACTCAGGAATGAGCAGCAGTTGAACGATCTCATCGCCTATCTCGCGGCCCAGAAATAGCTTTCTTGCCCGGCCAATCCATAGACCGATCGGGCCCAAGGCGCGACACACAGCGCCCAGCCTTCGGAAGGTTTGAGAGCCAAGAGTCGGGAGGCCGCTATCACAACGCATAATGCTTGCCGACTGCAGCTGGAACGACCATCGGCTCGCCGAAGGCGCGCTCGAACGCGTTCACAGCCCGCCAACCCGTGCAATGCGCCGGGAACAGGTGCCGCAGATCGAATTGCTGCAGGTCCTCCACCGTCGCCGGGATGGCCTCTTCGTTCTCCCCAGCAAGATGCAGCCCGCCCATGGCGGCGAAAATCGGCTCGCCGGGAAAGCTATCGCGCACATGGTGCAGCACATTGACGATGCCCGCGTGCGAACAGGCGGAAAAGACAACCAAGCCCTTTCGATCAACCCGCACCACCAGCGCCCGCTCATCCATCAGGAGCGGGTCGGGGAGCCAAGGCGCCTCCGGGCCGCTGCGTGCCACCTGATGTCGCAAGCCGCGCTCGTAGCCCGTGCGGCGGGGGATCTCGCCGCTGATCCAGAACAGCCCGTCCAATACCGCATAGGCCTCCGCCCGCACCACCGGCTCGGCGCCGAGTTGGCGCCAGCGGTCAGGATCTGGGACGCGGTCCATCGGCAGCACGCCCCCATCGGCCTGCCGGCCGCCGCGTTCAGCGAACATGCCAGGGTGCAGATGCAACGGGATCGCCCGGTTGCCATTGGCGGCGCGGATCATCGCCAGGGCCTGCGGCAGGCCGCCGGCATGATCCCAATGCCCATGCGAGAGCATCGCCGCCTCGATAGCCGCGAAATCGACGCCCAGCCGCGTGCCATTACGCTCGACTGCGTAGTCCACCGGCCCGCCATCAAAGAGCATGGTGCGCGCCTGTCCTCCGGCATGGGCTCTCAATACCAGGGAAAGTCCGTGATTGGCGCAGCACAACGCGCCGCCGGCGGTGATCCGCATACCGCGCCGTTGGAGCATCGTCGCCTCGCGCGTGACGAAGCTTGGCACCGAGGACAGCATGTCGGTTACGTTGTCCACGAGGACCAGGATCTCGAGCCGGTCGCAGGTGAGGAGCGTCATGCATTGATCCCTTGGATATTTTCCGGCCGTGCAGGCAGTTCGCCGCGTTCAACGCGGCCGACGATGGCGGTGAGCGCCGCATTGGCGGGTGCTGAGAGACCGGCCTTGGCCCCTTCGGCCACGACGAAGCCGTTGATCTGCTCGATCTCCGTCTTCCGGCCCTTCATGATGTCCTGGCCCATGGAGGGCCGCTGCTTGGCACTGCGCTGGCCGGCAGCGAGAGTGGCAAGAATTTGTGTCTCGGCACGCTCCAGGGCCGCCATCTCGCCCGCCTCGGCTGCCGCCAGCACGGCTGGATCGATCTTCTGGATTGGCTCCAGCGCATAGCCCAGCGCCTGGCCGATCCGGACAGCCTCGCCGCCCAGGCGGATCGACAAGCGGCGCATGCGTTCGTCGCGATCGCACTCATTGCCGGAGAGACCGGAGGCGGCGCTGACGCCATTGCGCATCACGTTGACGCAGAGTTTCGACCACCTTTCGCCCCAAAGATTTGTCGTGGCATGGACGCTATCGACCTCGGCGATCATGTCGCGGATCAGCGTGACCCGATCGGTGATGCGGCCATGGGGCTCGCCCACCGCGTAGACGATACGCTGGGTACCGCCGAGCGGGACCGTGCGCATCACCTCCCCCGGCGCCAGCAGCTCCCCAGAATAGGTCCCCGCGATGACGCCAAGCGTGCGGCCCCATCCGACGACTGAGGCGATCGCCGGTTCGTTGATGCAGTTTTGCAGACTGGCGCAGAAACCGCCGGGGGCGAGGTAGGGCGCGATCATATGCGTCGCCCAAAGCGTGTCGTAGGACTTCACGCTGATGAAGGCGATGTCGACCGGCCCTTCCCGGGATAGCTGTTGAACATCACTGATGTGGAGCGCGGGAACCGATACTGTGACATTCTGGCTTTCTTCCAGCCCGGACAGCTTCAGCCCATGGGCGCGGATCGCCTCCACATGCGCTGGCCAAGCATCGATTAGCGTGATGTCGTGGCCTAACCGCGCAAAATGTCCCCCGAGATAGCCACCAACTGCGCCGGCACCGACGAAGACGATCTTGGGACGCATAATTTCCTCCGCTTCAGTCGATGAAGGCCGGCTTCGGCTGCGTGTCATAGGCGATGCCGGCCGTTTTTAGCGATGCGGTGAGCGCGGCCTCCGGCATGCCCGCATGGCGTACCAGCAGGTGCAGGTACATCCCAACGAAGGCTGGGCCATGCCCCTGATGGTCGCCTTCAGCAGTACTGGTGAGCGCATGGGCGAGTTCATGCAGGAGGATCCAGCTCGGCAGCATCGCCGGTGCCTCGATCGTCAATCGGGTTGCGCGGGCGATGGTCCGCCGAGCCTGATGTGGCAGCCGCCGCACCCGCGGCGGATAGCGGAGCCCTTCCGCGCTCCAGACGTGATCGACGAGGGCCTGCAACTGGTCAAACCGGACACGAGAGGCATCGCGGCCGGCCACTTCGGCATCCTCCCAGGCGTACAGCGCGGCAGCGGCGGGATCGACCCGGCTCACTTGCGCCCAAGGCTCCCCGCTGGGCCGCCATTGATCGGCCGGTGCAGACCAACCCGCCCACCAGCATCGGCGCCGCGGCCATACGCACTGCGATCGCGCACCGTCGCTCTGGCATAAACGGTCCGCAGCCGGACCCCCAGGGCGCGAACGCCTTCCTCGACCTTCTTCTCCTTGGCCAGCACCAGGGCGGTGCGGTCTGGGCGTACCGCCTGTGCTGCCGCCCGATGGCGAGCAGCCGCCGTAGCGGCGCGTTCCTCTGCCAACCCATCCAGGCGCTTGCCGACGCGGTCAGCGAAGCCGTACCGGAAGCTCCGCAGTCGGCTCTGCGGTGTCGCGCGGCTGGTGATATAGGCGTCAGAGACCTTGAAGAGCGTCTCCTCGGTCGCCAGCGCTCGCTCAATCACCCGCAGCAGATACTCGCAGAGCTGGACATCGGGGCCGAGCCCGAAAATCACAAAATCTGCCCGCCCATCGGTCCAGCCACGGCATTCGCAGAAGCGTAACAGGGCCGGGTAGAGCCAACGCAGCGCGCTGCGCCGGGCGCTGCCGAGATCAACGCGGCGCTGCTCGCAGGCTTCCTCACGGAGCTCTATCTCGCCCATGCTAAGGCCGTAAACATCCAGAAGCTCGCCGACCTTGGCGGCAGCAGCCAGCGCCTCCGCTTCCGAGCAGCCGCGCTCCACCGTCTTGGCGGCCAGCGCCCGGATTCGGGCCTTCACGCGGGACAGTTCGCTCTGCTGATCCATAGTCCCTAGTCCCTAGTCCAGCACCACTCCGGCGTCGCGCACGACGGGGAGCCAGAGCGCGATCTCGGCATCCCAAAAGCGTTCCAACTCGGCGGCGCTGCCGCCCACCGGGTCGATGCCGTTCTCTCGGAGTTTCCGCGCGACCGCCGGTTCTGCAACCGCCCGCCGCATCGCGGTCTCCAGCCGCGCCAGCACCAGTGCGGGCGTCGTCGCGGGTGCATAGGCGCCGAACCAGTTGAGGATACGAAACTCTGCCATGCCAGCCTCGATCGCCGTAGGCACCTCGGGCAGGCTGGAGTGCCGTGTCTCGGCCAGCACCGCGAGGCCGCGCAAGGCACCACTGCGGGCATAATTGTGCAGGGAGGCGAAGCCTTCGATCAGGAAATCGACATTGCCGGCGATCATGTCCGGGATCACGGGTCCGGCGCCACGATAGGGGATATGCTCGGCCTTGCCGCCAGCACGCATTGTCAGCAGGTGTGCTGAGAGGTGATTGATGGAACCCGGCCCGGCTGAGCCATAGGTCAGCGGCTTCGGGCTATCGCGCAGCAAGGCGACGAATTCCTGAAAATTCTGCGCCGGCACATGCGGCCCGCATACCAGTAGCATCGGCATAGTGCCGACCAGGCAGACCGGCGCAAAGGCGCGGCGGATATCGATCCTCGGGCTTCGCTGCAGGGCTGGAGCTAGGACCGCGGTGGTGACCGTGAAAAAGCCGATCGCGCTGCCATCGGGCGGCGCTGCCGCGGCCGCCTCGGCACCAATCAGGGAGCCGCCGCCACCGCGGTTCTCAACAATGACCAGGCGGCCCAGAGCCTCGGCGAAAGCGGGCACCACCAGCCTGGCGGCGACATCGGTCGCGCCACCGGGGGCGAAGGGGACGATCATACGAACCGGTGCGCCCTCGGCATGGGCGGCTGACGGGGCGGCGAGGGCGCCGGCCAGCAGCGCGCGGCGGGGAATATGGAACATGGGCCATCCTTCCCCCGGCCCCCTTGGCTGTCTAGGCTGGGTACGGGAGGACCCCTTATGGCCCGCATCACCTTCGACCACATCCATCTCCGCAGCCCCGATGTGGAAACAACCGGCACCTGGTTTGAGCGCATGCTCGGTGCCAGCTGCAGCCGCGCTACCGTCCAGGGCAAGCCGCGCATTGAGATGCTGCTGGGCGGCCAGCGCTGCCTGATTACCGAAGCCGAAGCCAGCGCCGGACCGGCGCCCGATGCGCCCTATCGTGGGCTGGAACATATCGGCCTGGCGGTCGAGGGGATCGATGCCGTGACGGCAGAGCTGAAGGCCAAGGGGGTGCGCTTCACGCTCGACCCCACCACTATCCGCCCCGGCGTGCGCATCGCCTTCCTGCGCGGGCCGGAGGAGATCTCGATCGAGCTCCTCGAACGCACGCCGGCCTGAGCCAATGTTCTACGAACCCCAGCATGGCCATGGCCTGCCGCATGATCCTTTCAAGGCGATCGTCGCCCCGCGACCGATCGGCTGGATCTCCACCCTCGATGCCGCCGGGCGTCCGAACCTCGCGCCCTACAGCTTTTTCAACGCGGTGCATTCGAAGCCGCCGATGCTGGCCTTCACCTCGGAATCGATGAAGCACAGCGCGGCCAATGCGATCGCCACCGGGGAGTTCGTCTTCAACCTGTCCACCCGGCCGCTGTTCGAGGCGATGAACATCTCCTCCGGCACGCTGCCGGCCGGGGAAAGCGAGTTCGTCGCCGCCGGGCTGGCGATGGCGCCCGGCCGCATGGTGCGCGCGCCGCGCGTTGCCGCCACGCCGGCTGCGCTGGAATGCAAAGTCGTCTCCTCGGCGCAGCTGCGCGATATCGAGGACCGGCCGCTGGAAGGCTGGATCATCATCGGCCAGGTCGTCGGTGTGCATATCGACGAGGCCTATTTGCGCGACGGCCGCTTCGATACCGCCGCCGCCCAGGCTCTCGCCCGCTGCGGGTATCGCGACTATGCCGTTGTGGCGGAAGTGTTCGAGGCGCTGCGCCCGAGCGATAGCGGCGCCTATGTCGCGGGCCAGCCAGACCGGTGAGAAGGAGAATCCCGATGCCCAGACCATCGCTCGTTGCCGCGCTCGCCGCCGCGCTTCTGCTGCCCGCCGTGCCGGCCTTCGCGCATCATCCCATGGATGGCGCGGTGCCGCAGACGATTTGGGAAGGTCTGCTCTCCGGCCTCGCCCATCCTGTGCTCGGGCTTGATCACCTCGCCTTCCTGCTGGCGGCCGGGGTTCTGGCCGCGCTGCGGCGGCAGGCGGCGCTGCCGGCCCTGCTGCTGGCGACCGTGCTCGGCGCCGGGCTTGCTTTGGCCGGGCTCTCGCTCGACCCGGTGGAGGTCCTGGTCGCGCTGTCCGTGCTGATGGCCGGCCTCGCATTGCTACGGCCGCTGCCAGGCGGCGGGGCGCTGCTGCTGCCGGCAGGCTTCGCACTGGCCGGTCTGGCGCATGGGGCGGCCTATGCGGAAAGCGTGGTGGGCGCGCCGCTGCCGGCGATCCTGGCCTATCTGCTCGCGCTCAGCGTCATGCAGGCGGCGCTGGCCCAAGCGGGCCCGGCGCTGCTGCGTGGCCTGCAGCGGCTGGTCGCCGCGCCCCGGCTGGTGGCCGGGGGCGCGGTCGCGGCCGTCGGCGTGGTCGCGCTCGTGCAAGCGCTGGGCGGCTGAGCGCAGCGGCGGCGCGCTACATCTTCTTGCCGGTGGTCCAGCCGCCATCCACCGGCAGGATGCTGCCGGTGATGAAGCCGTTCTGTCGATCCGCCAGGAACAGGATCGCGGTGGCGATTTCCGCCGGTTCCGCCCAGCGGCCGACGGCGTGGATGCCGCGGATGGTCTCGGCCATCTCCGGGTCCTGGAAATAGCGTTCGGTCAGTGGCGTGCGCACCACGCCGGGGGCGACGGCGTTCACCCGGATACCCTGCGGGCCGAACTCCATGGCCATCTGCTTGGTCAGCCCGACCACGCCGTGCTTGGAGGCGACATAGGCGGCGCGGCTGGGCGCCGCCATCAGCCCGAGCGTGGAGGCGAGGTTCACGATGGATCCGCCCCGCCCGGCCGCGACCAGCCGGCGCGCGAAGGCCTGACTTGGCAGGAAGGTGCCGGAGAGGTTGATCTGCAGCACCCGGTTCCATTCCTCGAAGCTGAGGTCGAGCACCGGCTGAATCTCCCGCACCCCGGCCGAGTTCACGAGCACGTCGAGCCCGCCGAGCGCGGCGTCCGCCGCCGCCACGAAATCGGTGACCGAGCGGGGGTCGGCGACATCCAGCGCCAGTGCGGTCGCCTCCCCGCCGGCGGCGCGGATCATCTCCGCGGTGCGTTCGGCATTCGCCAGGTCGCGATCGCCGATCGCGACCCGCGCGCCTTCCTGCGCCGCCAGCAGCCCGACCTGCTGGCCGATGCCGCTGCCGCCGCCGGTGACCAGCACCGCCTGATTCTGGAATCGCATCTTCGCTTCCCCCTTTGCCGGGTCAGCGGGGCGCTGCCGCCCGCCGCAGCCGGTCGTTGATCGCGGCGCCGAGGCCATGTCCGGGCACCGGCATCGCCGCGATGCCTTGGCAGCCCCGCGCCGTGCCTTCGGCATCCAGCCAGCGTAGCCCGGCAAAGAGCCGCGCTGCGGCCTCATTGAGATCGCCGCTGGGCGACAGGTTCCAGCTTATGGCAGCCCCCGGCAAGGCCGGGCCGAAGGCGAGCAGCGCCTCATCCGCCGCGACCTCCTGGGCCGACAGGCGCACCGGCAGGCCGGGCGCGTAATGGCTGAGCAGCATGCCCGGGGAACGCAGCGTCGCCATCGCCACCCCGGCCTCGATCGGCAAGGGCCGACCAATCGGGCCCAGCAGTGCCGCCAGCGCCTCCACCGGCACCCCGCCGGGCCGCAGCAGCACCGGCCCAGCGCTGGTCAGGTCGAGGACCGTACTCTCAACGCCGACCGCGCAGGGGCCGCCATCCAGGATCGCGGCGATGCGCCCACCCAGACCTTCCAGCACATGCTGGGCGGTGGTCGGGCTGACCGCGCCGGAGCGATTGGCGGAAGGCGCGGCGATGGGCACGCCGGCCGCTTCCAGCAGGCGCTGCGCCAGGTCATGCGCGGGCACGCGCACCGCCAGCGTATCCAGCCCAGCGCCGGCCAGCAGGTCGATCCGGCACTCCGCCCGGCGCGGCAGCACCAGGGTCAGCGGCCCCGGCCAGAAGCGCGCCGCCACGGCGCGGGCCCGGTCATCGGCGCGGACTTCGGCGAAGGCCGCCTCGGCAGTGGGGAAATGGCTGATCAGCGGGTTGAAATGCGGCCTGCCTTTGGCAGCAAAGATCGCCGCCACCGCCCGCCCGTCGCGGGCATTGCCGCCCAGGCCATAGACCGTCTCAGTGGGGAAGGCGACCAGCTCGCCCGCGCGCAGCAGCTCGGCCGCTTCCTCGATGGCAGCGGGCGGCAGTCGCCGCGTCATTCCACCCAGCCGTAGCAGACGAAATCGGGGTTGCGCCAGTCCGGCTTGCCGTAGCGCAGCGGCCGCCCCTCGGTATCGGTCAGCCGCCCGCCGGCGGCCTCGACCAGCGCTTGGCCGGCGGCGGTGTCCCATTCCATGGTGCCGCCGAAGCGCGGGTAGAGATCGGCAGCGCCTTCGGCCACGCGGCAGAACTTCACCGCCGAGGAACAGGGCCGGGTTTCCGCCACCGCCCGCCCGGCGAGGAAGGGCGCCATGCGTGGGTCGTTCGCATAGGTACGGCTGGCCAGCACGACGAGCCCGCCCGCCGGGGCAGGACGAGTGGCGATGGCCCGGCGCGGTGCGGCGTCTTCCTTCCAGGCGCCGGCGCCGAGCCGGCCGCCGAAGACCTCCCCCGTCGCGGGCACGGCGATGGCGCCGAGTACCGCCCGGCCGCCTTCCACCAGCCCGACACAGACGGCGTATTCGTCCGATCCCTTGGCGAAGTCGCGGGTGCCGTCGAGCGGATCGACCAGCCAATAGCGATGAGCTGTGCTGGGGATATGGCCGGCGGCGATCTCTTCCTCGGCCACCACGGGAATGGCGGGCGTCGCGGCGCGCAGGCCCCCGGCGATCAGTGCCTCGGCGACCCGGTCAGCCTCAGTAACGACGCTTTGGTCGAGCTTGCGTTCCACCGCGAAGCCAGCGCGCTTCACGCCAAGAATGGCATGGCCAGCCCGCCGGGCGAGGTCGGCGGCAAGGTCGAGCAGTTCGGCATCGGTCATTCGTTTCCTCTAGCAGCCGCCGAGGCCCTTGGCATCCATTGCCAGGGTGGTGCTAGAGCATAGGCCGGGCGGCCGGATGGCAGCGCGATCCCGCTGCCCCGCGCTGCACCGCCCGCGAACCTGCCGGAGAGCCCGCATGATCGATATTGCTTTCGTGAAGCCCGCCCTGCCCCGGCACGGCGCCCTGGTGCTGCCCTTGGCGGAGGAAGCGCCGCTCAGCGGGCTTGCCCAGGCGCTCGACACGGCTGCGGCCGGCGGGGTGACGCGCGGGCTGGAAGCGGCGGGCTTTCGGGGCCGCAAGGGCCAGAGCTGCACGCTTTGGGCCCCGGTTGGTGAGCATGGCCCCGCGCGGGTGGTTGCCATCGGCCTTGGCAAGCCAGGCGAATGGACGACCGAGGCGATCGAGGCCGCGGGCGGTGCCGCGCTGTCCCTGATCCAGGCCGAGCGGGAGGCCGTGGTCGCCGCCGAGGGGCTGGGCGCCGGTTTTGCAGCAAGCTTCGCGCTTGGCCTGGTGCTGCGCGGCTATCGGTTCGATCGCTATCGCACCACCGAGAAAGAAGAGGACAAGCCGAAGCTTGAAAAGGTGGCGCTTGCCGCTGATGCGGCGACGGCGGCCAGAGCGGCCTGGGGGCCAATGCGGGCGGTGGCGGAGGGCGTCTTTCTCAGCCGGGACCTCGTCTCAGAACCGCCGAACGTGCTGACCCCCGCGGTCTTCGCCGAACGCTGCAAGCCGCTGGAGAAGCTCGGCCTCGGGGTCGAGATCCTGGGGCCGAAGGAGATGCGCAAGCTCGGCTTCGGCGCGCTGCTCGGCGTCGCCCAGGGTTCGGAGAACGAGCCGCGCATGGTGGTGATGCAGTGGCACGGCGCGGCGGCGCGCGGGAAGAAAGCGGCATCGCCGCCGGTCGCCTTCCTCGGCAAGGGCGTCACCTTCGACACCGGCGGCATTTCCCTCAAGCCCGCGGCGGGCATGGAGGACATGAAGTGGGACATGGCCGGCGCCGGCACCGTGGTTGGGCTGATGGCGGCGCTGGCCGGGCGCAAGGCGCGGGTCGACGCGATCGGCATCGTCGGGCTGGTTGAGAACATGCCCGGCAGCAATGCGCAGCGCCCGGGCGATGTCGTCACCACCGCGTCCGGCCAGACGGTGGAGGTGATCAACACCGATGCCGAGGGGCGGCTGGTGCTGGCCGATGTCATGCACTACTGCCAGGAACGCTTCGCACCGCGCTGCATGGTGGATCTGGCGACGCTGACCGGCGCCATCATCATCGCGCTGGGCCACGAGCATGCCGGGATGTTCTGCAACAATGACGAGCTGGCGCAGCAACTGGCCGCGGCCGGGCGGGAAGTGGCGGAGCCGGTCTGGCGCATGCCGCTGGGCGATGCCTACGACAAGCAGCTGAAATCCGATATCGCGGACATGAAGAATGTCGGTGGCCGGCCTGGCGGGTCCATCACCGCCGCGCAATTCCTGCAACGCTTCGTGCAGAAACGGGACCCGGCGACCCCTTGGGCGCATCTGGATATCGCGGGCACTGCCTGGTCCAGCAAGGACCTGCCGACCATACCCAAAGGCGCGACCGCCTTCGGCGTCAGGCTGCTCGATCGGCTGGTCGCCGATCACTACGAAGGCTGAAGCGGGCGCGGCGTGACCGAGCTCGCCTTCTATCACCTGACGCGCAGCCCGCTGCTGGTGGCGCTGCCAAAACTGCTCGGCCGCATCCTGGCGCAGCCGGCGCGTGCCGTGGTGCTCTGCGGCAGCGAGGAACGCGTCGCCGATCTCGACGCCGCGCTATGGCTGGTGACCGACCCCGACTGGTTGCCGCATGGCAGCCAGGCGATGGGAGAGGCCGATCGCCAGCCGATCTGGCTGACCGCGGAAGATGCGCCGGCGCCCAACGGCGCCCGCTTCCTCGTGCTGGTCGATGGCGCGGACAGCGCGCGGCTGGCGGAATACGACCGGGTGCTCGACCTCTTCGACGGCGGCGATCCTGCGGCCATGGCGGCGGCACGGCAGCGCTGGAGCGCGGCCAAGGCCGCCGGGCACGCGCTCAGCTATTGGCAGCAGGGGGCGCGGGGCTGGGAGAAGAAGCAATAGCCGGCACAAGGCTTGCTGTATCAGGCCATGCTGCGCCCATCCCCCTCACCCGACCCCACCGCCCGGCCGCCGGGCATCGGCCATAATGGCGGCCCGCCGCTCGATCCTGGGGAGAGCTTCCGCCACTACGTCTGGAAGAAGAAGGCCAAGCAGGCCTGGCAGGTGCCGCGTGAGATCGCGCTCCGCCGCCTCGCCCGCGCCGAGGAACTCGGTATGAGCTACCGCGCCTATACGCTCGAGATCCTGGAGCGCGGCCGCTACCTATGACCGGGCGTAGAGCCCGCTGATCGCCGCGCCATAACCGGAAAGCGGCCGTGGCCGCCGTGACCGCAGGGCGGGGGCAAGGCCGGCCAGCGCCGCCGCCAGCCGCACCGCCGCCGCCGTGCCATCGACCAGCGGCACCGCCACGCGCGGTTGCAGCACCGGCGCAAGGCCGGCCAGCGGCCCACCCGCCAGGATCACCGCCTCCGCCCCATCCAGCGCCACGGATTGTTCGATCAGCGCCAGCAACTGCGCCTGTTCGGCGGCGCCGAGTTCGGCGGGGTAGGAGGCATCGGGTGGGCCCATGCGGAAGCCGGCCAAGCGCCCGCGCAGCCCGTGCTGGTCCAGGCAATCCTCAAACATCGGCCGCAGCGCGGCGGTGAAGGAGACGATGCCGAAGCGCCGGCCGAGCATGCTGGCGGCATGGAAGGCGGCTTCGGAAATGCCCAGCACGGGCACGTCCAGCAGTTCCTTCGCCGCGTCCAGCGCGGGGTCGCCGAAGACGGCGATGACGGCGGCGTCGTAATGCCCGCGCCGGCTGGCCAGGGCTTCCAGGATCGGCGGCCCGGCCAGCAGCCAATCGGCGCGGGTCACGATCAAGGGCAAGCCATAGGGCGCGGTCATGCCTTCGATGGTCACGCCGGGCGGGGCGGCGGCCCGGGCGGCGGCGGCGATGCGGTCGGTGATCGCCTGGGTGGTATTGCCGTTAAGGACGAGGATGCGGGTCATCACAGGCCCCGCAGCACGGCCCAGAGGTCGGCCTTGCCCTCGAAGCCGATGCCGGGCAGGTCGGGCATGCGGATGCGGCTGTCCTGCACCGGCATCGCATCGGCGAAGCCGCCGAAGGGGGCGAAGACCTCCGGGTAGCTTTCATTGCCGCCGAGGCCGAGGCCGACGGCGATGTTCAGCGCGAATTGGTGCCCACCATGCGGCACGCAGCGGCGCGGCGACCAGCCATGCGCTTCCAGCATCTGCAAGGTACGGAGATATTCGACCAGCCCATAGGCCAGCGCCGGGTCGAATTGCAGGATGTCGCGATCGGGCCGCAGCCCGCCGTGGCGGATCAGGTTGCGGGCATCCTGCATGGAAAACAGGTTCTCCCCGGTCGCCAGCGGCGGGGTGTAATGCTCGGCCAGCGTCGCATGCGTGGCGTAGTCCAGGGGGTCGAGCGGTTCTTCGTACCAGCGGAGATTGTAGGGGGCGAGGGCGGCGCCATAGGCCAGCGCGGCGTGCAGGCCGAAGCGGCCATTGGCATCGACGCAGAGCCGCTGGCCATCGCCACCAAGCAGCTTCAGCACCGCCTCAATCCGCTGCACGTCCTCCTTCAGCGCGTCGCGCAACGCGGTGCCGGGGGCGCCGCCGATCTTCATCTTCACGACGCTGTAGCCGCGATCCAGATAGCCCTGCATTTCCGCCACCAGCGCGGCGACATCCTTGCCCGGATAGTAGTAGCCGCCGGCGGCATAGACCCAGGCGGTATCATCGGCGGCCCCGCCGCGATAGCGATCCGCCAACAGCCGCCAGAGCGGCACGTCCTTGAGCTTCGCCGCCGCATCCCAGAGCGCCATATCGAGCACGCCGACCGCGACCGAGCGGTCGCCATGCCCGCCCGGCTTTTCGTTCCGCATCATCGCCGCCCAGGCGCCGCCCGGTTCCAGCCCGCCATCGGGATGCGCCAGCGCAGCCTCGGGCGCCTCCAGCAGGCGCGGGATGAAGCGTTCCTGCAACAGCCCGGGCTGGGCGTAGCGGCCATTGGAGTTGAAGCCATAGCCGGTGGCCTGCCGACCAGCGCCGTCCGCGACGGTGACGGCGACGACCGAGGCGGTCATTTTGGAGAAATCGATGAAGGCATTGGCGATAGCCGAGGCGATCGGCACAACGCCGTCGCGGACCGAGGTGATGCGCATGGCACGGCTCCAGGCAGGTGCGGGACGTGCTGCGGCAGCGCCCGCCGCCGGTCAAGCCTTAGACGGGGCCAAGGGGCTGGACCCAGATTGACGGGGGGATTTGCGCGACCGCCCGGCATGACGCGAATTGTAGTTTGATCTATATACCGATGCCCCAGAGGCGGCCGGGGCGCGACCAAGGGGATGGCGGGATGGGGGGAACGGCAATTGGCAAGACCAGGCTGAGGCAAAGCGCGGTGCTGCTGCGGTGGGCCGTCTGCGTCGCACTCAGCCAGGCGGTTGCGCCGGGCGCTTGGGCGCAGCAGTCGGCGACCCCGGTCAGCGCGGCAGCCGCGCCAACCGCCACGCCGCCGGCCCGTGCCCCCATCGACCTCGAGATACCCTCTGGAACTTCCGGTGCCCCCGCCTCGACCACCGGGATACCGCTCGGCAAGACCGGCCTGACCCTCAGCGGGCTGGCGATGACCGCCAATGATTATCTGTTCCGTGGCATCAGCCAGACCCGCAACAACTGGGCCTTCCAGGGCGTTGGTGAACTGTCGCACAGCAGCGGTTTTTATGTCGGCACCTTCGTCAGCAACGCCAAATTCCTGGGCGATCCCTGGAACGACACACGCCAGGAAATCGATGCCCTCGTCGGCTATCGCTTCACGCTGGCCGGCCTGAACCTCGATGCCGGCTGGATCGGCTATTTCTATCCAGGCGAGCAAAAGGCGCAGGGGACGCAGCTGAATCAATACCAGGAAGCGGCGCTGAAGGTCAGCTACACCGTCGACAAGCTGAAGCTGCTGGGCGCGTTCAACTTTTCGCCGAACTGGTTCGGCCATTCGGGCAAGGGGTATTACCTGGAAGCGGGCGGCGATCTCTCCCTGCCCTGGTCGCTGACGGGCGGCTTCCGGATCGGCCGGCAATGGATCGAGCGCAACGCGGTCTTCGGCACACCCGATTACCTCTGGTATTCCGTCGGCATCAGCCGGGAGGTCTTCCCCGGCTCCGGGGTCACTGCGGCGCTCGGCTGGTACACCACCAATATCAGCAAGCAGCAATGCATTCCCTTCCCGAATACCGCCCCGGACGGTCAGCGCATCTGCGCGAGCCGGGCGCTGTTCTCCTTGAGCAAGGCCTTCTGACCCGGCCCGGGCGGGGCGGCGGACGGCGCCGCAGAAAACCATTTGCGGCCAGCGGGTTGCGCGCTATCCTTTAGATACGCTGCAAACGGACCTTGCGCCCATGTCCGCGTCCCGACAATTTTTGCCCGCGCCCGAGGGTGTGCGGCGTTTCGCCTCGCCGGCGGTGAAGGCGGCCATTGGGCGCCGGGTCGATGAAATCCTCGGCCTATGCTGTGCCTTGGCGGGTCTTGGCCTTTTGCTTGCCATCGCGAGCCACAACCCTGCCGATCCCTCCCTGTCCACAGCAACGGGGCGGGTGGCGCGCAACTTGGCCGGGCCGACAGGGGCTCTCATCTCGGATTTAATGGTGCAGGGGTTTGGTTGGGCTGCGCTGATGCCCGGCGTGGCGCTCCTGGGCTGGGCTTGGCGCCTGGCGACCCACCGCGGCATCACTTTGTTTCCGGCCCGCCTGACGGCGTTGCTGGTGGCGTTGCCGGTTCTTTCGGCTGCTCTGGCGACGACGCCCCTGGAGGCAGCGTTGGTCCCCGAGACGACGGCAGGCGGTGTGGCCGGCGATCTGCTCGCGCCATGGCTCGGCCAGCAGGCTGAGCGGTGGTTCGGGGCCTTCGGCGCGCTCGTCACACAGGTCGGTCTGATCGCCCTGGCCGGCATGCTGACCGTTGCGGCGATGGGGCTTGCCCCGGGGGAGTGGCTCAGCCTCGGGCGGGCCGCCCGCAGCACCGCGGCCCGCTCGGCCAGCGGCATGGTTCGGGCCGGCGAGGTTGGGGCACGCGGTGCGGTCGGCGGCTTCGGTCGGTTGGTGGAGGTGCTGGGGCACAGATTGCGCCTGCGTCGCAAAGCGGTGGCCCCGGCCGATGATCTGACCGCCATGCTGCGCGCCGCCGATGCGGCCGCCGCGGCCCCGCGAGAGGCGCCCCGACCGCAGGCCGAGACCCCGGCGCAAGAGAGCGCGCCGAGGCCGGCCACCAGCGAGATCGCGAAGGGCCCGAAGGTCGCTGCCGTTGCCAGCCCGCGCCGCAGCGAGGCAGCCCGTCAGCCCAGCCTATCCTTGGGCGATAGCCCCTGGCGGCTGCCGCCGCTGAATCTGTTGGCGGAGCCTCCGGCGCAGCGGGTCGGCCGGCCGACCGAAGAGGCTCTCCAGGCCAATGCCCGGTTGCTTGAGCAGGTTCTCGACGATTACGGCGTGCGGGGACGGATCGCGGCCATCAATCCCGGGCCCGTCGTGACGCTCTACGAGCTTGAACCGGCGCCCGGGACCAAGTCCGCGCGGGTGATCGGTCTCGCCGACGATATCGCCCGTAATATGCACGTGACGGCGGTTCGTATCGCCACCGTGCCCGGGCGCAACGTGATCGGCATCGAGTTGCCGAACGCGAAGCGGGAGACGGTCTATTTTGGCGAAATGATGGGCTCCGAGGATTGGGTGCGGCATCCGGGCCGGCTGCCCCTGGCGCTGGGCAAGGATATCGGCGGACTTCCCGTGATCGCCGACCTTGCGCGGATGCCGCATCTGCTGATCGCGGGCACCACAGGCTCAGGTAAATCGGTGGCGATCAATACCATGATCCTTTCCCTCCTCTGGCGCTTCTCGCCGGATGAGTGTCGCTTCATCATGATCGACCCGAAGATGCTGGAACTCAGCGTCTACGACCGCATTCCACACCTGCTGGCGCCAGTCGTGACCGAACCGCCCAAGGCGATCGGCGCGCTGAAATGGACGGTCAGGGAGATGGAGCGCCGATACCGCGCCATGTCGCAACTCGGGGTGCGCAATATCGGTGGCTATAACGACAAGGTGCAAGACGCACAGCGGCGCGGCGAGGTACTGACCCGACGGGTGCAGACCGGCTTCGATCCCGAAACCGGCAAGCCGGTCTTCGAGGACCAACCGCTGGCCCTGGCGCCCCTGCCGATGATCGTCGTCGTCATCGACGAGATGGCTGATCTGATGATTGTTGCCGGCAAGGAGATCGAGGGCGCCGTTCAACGCCTGGCGCAGATGGCGCGTGCCGCCGGCATCCATGTGATCATGGCGACCCAGCGGCCATCGGTCGATGTTATCACTGGGACGATCAAGGCGAATTTTCCGACCCGCATTTCCTTCCAGGTCACCTCGAAGATCGATAGCCGCACAATCCTTGGCGAGCAGGGGGCAGAGCAACTGCTGGGGCAAGGTGACATGCTGCATATGGCGGGCGGCGGCCGCGTCTCGCGCGTGCATGGGCCTTTTGTGTCCGATGCCGAAGTTGAACAGGTTGTCGATTTCCTGCGCGCCCAGGGCGAGCCTGCTTATGTCGACGAAGTGACCGAGATCGAGGAGGACGACGGTGGCGATATTGGTCTTGGCCTCTCCGGCATTGCCGGTGCCGCCGAAGGCGAGAAAAACCTATTCGATCTCGCTGTCGAACTGGTCAGCCGGGAAGGTAAGGCCTCGACCAGCTTCATCCAGCGCCATCTTAATATCGGCTACAACCGCGCCGCCAAGCTGATCGAGCAAATGGAGAAAGAGGGCATCGTCGGGCCGGCTAATCACGTTGGCAAGCGGGAGGTCCTCGCTCGGCGCACCGCCGACTAATGCCAGCGCCAACGAGTTTGACCGCTTGTATTAGCCTTCTCTGGCCCTCAATCGCCGGGTGGAAACCTCCGCCTCCCTGAGTCGCGCGGCAAGAAGCTTTGACTCGTGCCGCGCTATTAGACCGCCATTTGAATTAGTACCGCCTGGGCCCATGGTCGCGCCGCCCGGTTGATGCTCACAAAATCCTCCTCGTCCAGCGTTGCCACGAAGGCGACGAGACTCTCATGCTCATCGTCCCAATCAGCGGCGATATCGACGATCGCCGCCATCGCTTCCATTGCCGCGTCGTCGAATTCTGCGGCCTGGAAGACACCAGCCTCAACCAGTTCCGGGACCTGATGCGCGGCAATGATGATGGCCCCCGCCATGGCCGCAGGGGGTATCTCGCCAGCCAGCACGGCCTGAAGCGTGGCGATCGCTTCCGCCGCCATCGTCGACGGCGCCTTTTGCCACTCCTCAACCGCCATTCAGGCGCCGGCCATGGTCAGGCCTTCGATCCGGAGCGTTGGAGCATCCGTGCCGCGGCGAAACTGTAGGTCATCGGCTGGCGTCATGTGCAACAGCATCTCCTGGAGATTGCCCGCGATCGTGATCTCGCTGACGGGCTCGGCAAGGTGTCCATCGCGGATCATAAAGCCCGCGGCGCCGCGACTATAGTCGCCGGTGACGCCGTTGACGCCCATGCCGATCAGCTCGGTAATGTAGAGTCCCTCCCGGATATCAGCGATCAGCGCCGTGGGCGAGAGAGTGCCGGGAGCCAGCCAGAGATTGCTGGGAGATGGGCTTGGCGGACCGCCGGTCCCGCGGCTCGCATGACCCGTGGAGGTCATCCCCAGTTGGCGCGCGCTCCGCGTATCGAGGATCCAAGTGGTCAACACGCCATCCTCGACGATGGCGCGGCGCTGGCCGGCAATGCCTTCGCCATCGAAGGGCCGACTGCGTAGACCGCGGGGTCGCAAGGGATCATCGAGCACCGTGAGGCCTGCACGCAATACGGGCTGACCCAGCCGATCCCTCAGGAAGGAGGTGCCGCGGGCGACGGCCGCGCCGTTGATCGCATTCGCCAAATGACCGAGCAGCGATGCGGCGACGCGCGGTGAATAGACCACAGGTAGCTTGGCGGTCTTGGGCCTCGTCGGGTGCAGCCGCGCCACTGCGCGCTCACCAGCGATGCGCCCGATAGCGTCAGCTGCGTCGAGGTCGGCGAGATGGACCGTCGCATGGTAGTCGTAATCGCGCTCCATCGCCGTGCCGCTACCGGCCAGGGCGGTGGCCGAGATGCTGTGGCTGGTCCGCACATACTGGCCGATGAAGCCATTGCTCGCGGCGAGCGCGATGACGGTGCGTCCCCAGCCGGCATCGGCGCCTTCGGAGTTCGTCACGCCCTTGACCGCGAGTGCGGCATCCTCGGCTGCCGCGGCGCGGGCGATGAGCGCGGCCGCATCCGGTTCGACGAGATCATCGAGGCCGAGGCTGCTCGCATCCGGCAGACCATCGGCAACCTCTGGCAGGCCGGCGTTGCTGTCCTCGGGCACCACGCGCGCCATCGCGACCGCACGTTCGGCGAGAGCCGCGAAGCCCTTCGGCGAGGGGTCGGAGGAGGAGACAATGGCCTGCTGGTGGCCGAGAAAAACCCTGAGGCCAAGATCGAAGCCCTCGGCCCGCTCAAGATGCTCGACCTTGCCAAGACGTCGTTGAATGGAGAGTGATGCGCTGCTGACCAATAGCGCATCGGCGGCGTCGGCCCCGGCCTTGCGCGCCGCGGCGACCAGATCCTGCAGCGTTGCCAGATGGTTCATCTGCGACCTCACTTCAGCCCGCCAAAGACGCGGTGATATCGGCGAGCCCAGGCACCTGCCCGGCAGGCCCGAGCGCGGCCAGGGTTGGTGCGGCGCGGAACGTCTGTGCCGCAGCCTCCTGGACCTCCTCGATGGTCACAGCGGCGATCTTCGCGCGGATTTCATCGACCGGCAGGATGCGTCCGAAGATTTGCAGATGACGAGCAAGCTGCTCCGTCCGGCTGCCGGTACTTTCCATCGACATCAGCAGCCCGGCGCGGAACTGCGCCTTGGCGCGGTCCAGCTCCTCCGTGGTCACATCCCGCTGCACCTTCCGCAACTCGGCCAGGGTAACCGGCACCAATTCCTTCGCTTCCGTCTCGCCCGTCCCGGCATAGATGGCGAAGACCCCGCCATCCTGGAAAGGATGCGCGAAGGAGTAGATGGAATAGACCAGGCCGCGCTTCTCGCGGATTTCCTGAAACAGCCGGGAAGACATGCCGCCGCCGAGCAGGTTAGAGAGCAGCAATGTCGGATAATGGAGCCGGTCGTTGAAGCTCGGTGACGGAAACCCGAGCACAATGTGGACCTGCTCCAGCTCGTCATCCTCGCGATATTCGCCCCCGACATAGCGGGCGGGATCGGCTAACGCCGGCGCGACCTGCGGCAGGTCCGCGAAATGCTGCTGCACAAGGTCGACCAGCTGGTCATGGTCTAGCGCGCCAGCGGCGGCGATCACCATCCGCTCGGGGCCGTAGTGCCGCCGCATGTAAGCCATCAGCGTCTCGCGCGACATGCCGCGGATGATCTCCTCGGTGCCAAGGGTCGGGCGTCCCATCGGTTGATCGGGGAAGGCTGTTGTCTGAAAATG
>CAITYE010000124.1 GCA_903896535.1 uncultured Paracraurococcus sp. | reverse complement strand
CTCGCCGGAGCGGGGTAAAGAAAGCCTGAGCGGAGCGGTCGCATGGTCGGGGCTGTGGTGCGTCTGGCACGATATGGGCCGCATGGCCCGGCCTCCCGCCTTAACGCCGGCTTCATCGAGGCCTGCCGAGACTGCGCCCGTGGGCAGGAACAGGACGGACCATGCACGACACGGCTTTCGCCTTCGGGCGCGCCTTCTTTGAGGGGTATGTCACCGAACCGGGGGCGCGCATCCTCGATGTCGGCGCGCAGGACATAAACGGCTCTCTGCGGGGTTGCGCGCCGGCCTCTGCCCGGTACCTCGGCGTCGACATGGCGGCCGGGCCCGGTGTCGATCTGGTGCTCGACGATCCCTATTCCCTGCCCTTTGGCGATGGCGAGTTCGATGCCGTTGTCTCGACCTCCTGCTTCGAGCACGATCCGATGTTCTGGTTGAGCTTCCTGGAGATCGTCCGGGTCACGCGGCCTGGTGGCCATGTCTACGCCAACACGCCCTCGAACGGCTGGGTGCACTGCCACCCGCTTGATTGTTGGCGCTTCTATCCGGATTCCGGGCTCGCCTTGCAGGCCTGGGCACGGCGGCAGGGCTATGATCTGACACTGGTCGAATCCTTCATCGGCCGGCGCACGGGCAACGTCTGGAATGACGCGGTCATGGTGTTCCGACGCGGCCCGGGGGGCGCAGCCTGTCGGCGGATCAGCGATCTCCTGCCGGGCGCGATGAACCTTCGCCTCGCAGCCGATGAGCCGGTGCGTAATCCGCAGATGGCGAGCGAGGATCAGCAAATCATCCAGCACCTGCTGAAGGAGCTGAGTGTGCGCGATGAGACGATCGCCGCGTTGCGCGACGGCCTGGCGGCGATGGCCACGCTTGACACTGAGCCGGTGGCCGTTCCCGTGGATTGATCGTGCCGGGGATTTGACAGCCCTGTGGCGGGCAAGTACCGGTCGGGGCCCGCGTCCGGAAAAGTTCAGGAACACCCGCCATGGCGCTCGCCCTCGTCTTCCCCGGTCAGGGGAGCCAGGCCCCCGGCATGGGGCGTGATCTCGCCGCTGCCTTCCCCGTCGCTCGCCAGACCTTTGAGGAGGTGGACGAGGCGTTGAAGCAGAAGCTTTCTGTGCTGATGTTCGAAGGGCCGGCCGACCAATTGACGCTAACCGCCAATGCCCAGCCCGCGTTGATGGCCCATTCCCTCGCTGTCTTGCGGGTGCTGGAGCAGGAAGGCGGCTTTGATTTGGCTGGCCGTGTCGCCCTGGTCGCTGGCCATTCGCTCGGCGAATACTCTGCCCTGACCGCGGCTCGCGCGTTTGATCTCGGCACCGCCGCCCGGTTGCTGCGGCTGCGCGGCGAGGCGATGCAAAAGGCAACCCCCGCCGGGACTGGCGCCATGGCCGCGTTGCTGGGCGCCGAGTTGGAGCAGGCGCAGGCGCTTTGTGCCGCCCACGCCACCGATCCGGCGACCGGCAAGGCCGAGGTGCTGGAAGTCGCCAATGACAATGGCGGCGGGCAGGTGGTGATCTCGGGCGCCAAGGCGGCCGTTGATCGCGCCATCGCCGCCGCGCCCGCGGCCGGCATCAAGCGCGCCTTGCCGCTGCCGGTCTCCGCCCCCTTTCACTGCGCGCTGATGGCCCCGGCGGCCGAGGTGATGGCCGAGGCGCTGGAACGCGCCCCGATCGCTGCCCCGGTCGTGCCGGTGATCGCCAACGTCACCGCCGCCAAGGCAACCGACCCCGCGATGATCCGCGACCTGCTGGTCGCCCAGGTGACGGCCACCGTGCGCTGGCGCGAATGCGTCGCTGCCATGGCCGCGATGGGCTGCGACCGCTTTGCCGAAATCGGCGCGGGCAAGGTGCTGACCGGGTTGATGAAGCGCAACGCGCCGGACGCCACCGCGACCGCCATCGGCACGCCGGCCGAGGTCGAGGCCTTCCTGAAGACCCTGTAAGGAGGCGCAAGATGTTCCGTCTGGATGGCAAGACCGCTCTCATCACCGGCGCGACCGGGGGCATCGGCGCAGCGATCGCCCGCGCCTTGCATGCCCAGGGCGCGAATGTCGCGCTGAGCGGTCGTCGCGCGGCCGAGCTCGAGTCGTTGGCTGCTGCGCTGGGCGAGCGGGCCGTCGCCTTCCCCGCCGACCTCGCGGATCCGGAAGCGCCGGGCAAGCTGGTCGAGGCCATCGAGGCGCGCTTCGGCGCGCTTGATATCCTCGTCAACAATGCCGGGCTGACCCGCGACATGCTGGCGTTGCGGATGGGCGATGCGGATTGGAACGCGGTGCTGGAAGTGGATCTGACCGCGCCGTTCCGGCTGGCCCGCTCGGCGCTGCGGGGCATGATGAAGCGCCGGCACGGACGCATCATCTCGATCGCTTCGATCGTTGGGGTCACCGGCAATGCCGGGCAGGCCAACTACGCCGCGGCGAAGGCCGGGCTGATCGGCATGAGCAAGTCGCTGGCGCAGGAGGTGGCTACGCGTGGCGTGACGGTGAACGTCATCGCCCCCGGCTTCGTGCAGACGGCGATGACCGATGCCATCCCGGAAGCGGCGCGCACGGCGCTGCTCGCGCGCATCCCGACCCAGAAGATGGGTCAGCCCGAAGATATCGCCGGCGCCTGCGCCTATCTGGCCAGTGCCGAGGCCGGCTGGGTTACTGGCCAGACGCTGCATGTGAATGGTGGCATGGCGATGATCTGAACTGCTCGGCCGAGCGGTTATTGCTCTAGGCCGGGACTGGCATCCATGGTATTCCGTCCGACCGCCCCAGGCCGGGCCTTGGCTGTGCCGGGGCACGTTTATGTGGTCGGGACCCCGCAGGAGAGAGTTTCACGCGATGAGCGATACCGCCGAGAAGGTCAAGAAGATCGTGGTCGAGCACCTCGGCGTCGACGATTCGAAGGTCACCGAAGAGGCCTCCTTCATCGACGACCTGGGCGCTGACAGCCTCGATACCGTTGAGCTGGTGATGGCCTTCGAAGAAGCCTTTGGCGTGGAGATCCCGGACGATGCGGCCGAGAAGATCACCACCGTGAAGGATGCCATCGCCTATATTGATTCCCACAAGGCCGCCTGATCCAGGTCGTAGGGAGAGGTTACGCGTGTTCGCCAAGCTGGCCGCGCCGCGGCGGGTCGTCGTCACCGGCATGGGCATCGCCTGTCCGCTGGGTATCGGCGTTGAACGTGTCTGGAAAAAGCTGATTGCTGGCGAAAGCGGCATCGGCGCGATCCAGTCGTTCGACACCAAGGACCTTACCGCCAAGATCGCCGGGCAGGTGCCATCTGGCGGCAAGGTGGACGGGAAGCTCGACCTTGTTGAGTGGATCCCGGTTAAGGATCAGAAGAAGATGGACCGCTTCATCCAGCTCGCCATCGTGGCGGCGGACGAAGCGGTGATGGATGCCGGTTGGACGCCGCAGGATGAGGAGGCGCGCTGCCGGACCGGGGTCATGATTGGCTCGGGCATTGGCGGTCTGCCGACGATCTTCGAAGCCTCGGTACTTGTGTATCAGGGCAAGACGCGTCGGCTTTCGCCGTTCTTCATTCCTTCGGCACTGATTAACCTGGCCTCCGGTCATGTCTCCATCAAGTTCGGCTTCAAGGGACCCAATCATTCCGCGGTCACCGCTTGCGCGACGGGCGTTCACGCACTTGGCGATGCGGCCCGGCTGATTGCGCTCGGCGATGCCGATGTGATGGTGGCGGGTGGCGCCGAGGCGGCGGTGAGTGAGCTCGGCATGGCCGGTTTCTGCGCCTCCCGCGCCCTCTCGACCGGCTTCAATGAGACGCCGCAGCAGGCTTCCCGCCCCTGGGACGAGGGGCGCGACGGTTTCGTCATGGGCGAGGGTGCGGGCGTGGTCGTTCTCGAGGAACTCGAACACGCTAGGCAGCGTGGCGCGAAGATCTATGCCGAGGTCATCGGCTACGGCATGTCCGGCGACGCCCACCACATCACCGCGCCGTCCGATACCGGCGATGGCGCCTTCCGTTCGATGCGCGCGGCGCTGTCTGATGCCGGTGTCACGCCCGGCCAGGTACAATACGTCAACGCGCACGGCACCTCGACCCCCCTCGGGGACGATCTGGAACTCGGCGCGGTGGAGCGGCTCTGGGGCGATGCGGCCAAGGGGCTGGCAATGTCGTCGACCAAGTCCTCGATCGGCCATCTGCTTGGCGCCGCTGGCGCGGTCGAGGGGATTTTCTCGATCTTGGCGATCAGAGACAAGGTCGCGCCGCCCACCCTGAACCTCGACAAGCCCTCGCGCGAGAGCCCGATCGACCGCGTGGCGAAGGCGGCGCAGCCTCGGCCGATCGAGATCGCCCTTTCCAACAGCTTCGGCTTCGGCGGGACTAACGCGAGCATCGTGTTCCGCGCCGCGCCTTAAGGCCGGCGGCCAGGAAAACGCATGCTCGCAGCCTTCCGTACCCTGATTTCTCTGCTGGTCGTGCTGGCGGTCATCGTCGGCATCGCCGCTTGGCAGGCGCGCCAGGTCTACCGCGCTCCCGGGCCCTTGCCCGAAGCCAGGACCATCGTGATCCCGCGTGGTGGCATTGAGGGAATTGCAGCCGCGCTCGAACGCCAGGGCGTCATCGCCGATACCCGCGGCTTCGCGATCGCCGCCTGGCTCACTCGTGGCCAAGGGGCGCTGCGCTCGGCGGAGTACACCTTCCCCGCGCACGCCTCCATGGCCGATGTGCTGGACGTGCTGCGCGAGGGCAAAGCCGTGCAGCGCCGGTTGACCATCCCGGAAGGGCTGACCGCCCGGCAGATCGCCGCCATCATGGCCCGAACCGAGGGCATGACCGGCGAGGCGCCGGTGCCCGAAGAAGGCGCGGTCCTGCCGGAGACCTATTCCTACCAGTGGGGCGATAACCGTGCGGCGCTGCTTCGTCGCGGCGAGACGGCGATGACTCAGGCGCTGGCCACGGTCTGGGCCGACCGCGCGCCCGGATTACCCCTCTCCAATCCCCGCGACCTGCTCGTGCTGGCGAGCATCGTGGAGAAGGAGACCGGGACGGCCGCCGAACGTGCCCGCGTCGCCGGCGTCTTTGTCAATCGCCTCAAGCGAGGCATGCCGCTGCAATCCGACCCGACGGTGGTTTATGTGGCCGGCCAGGGGATGCCGCTGGAACGCCCGATCACCCGCGCCGACCTTGATCGCGACAGCCCCTTCAACACCTATCGTAACAAGGGCCTGCCCCCCGGGCCGATCGCTTCACCTGGACTTGCGGCATTGCGCGCGACGGCGCGGCCGGCGGCAACCGATGATCTTTTCTTCGTCGCCGATGGCACTGGCGGGCACGCCTTCGCCCGCACGCTCGAGGAGCACAACCGCAACGTCACCCGCTGGCGCGGCATCGAACAGCAGCGGCGGGGCAGCCCGGCGGCGCCTCAGCGTTAGAGCAGATCGGGTTCAGCGGGACTTATCTGAACGCAGGATGCTCCAACCATTGTGTTCTCTAGAGCAAGATATCGGTTCACGTGAGTCCACCTGAGTAAATATTGCTCCAGGCGCGCTTCGCTTCAGCCAAACCTCTCCAGCGCGAAGGGCGCGAGGTCCTGGTTTGGCTTCGGCCCTAGCATCGCGCGCGCCAGCAGCACCCCGGTCGGCGCCGCTCCGGTCAATCCCAGATGGCCATGGCCGAAGGCGCACCACAGGCCGGGCCATTGCTGCACCGGGCCCAGGACCGGCAGGCTGTCCGGCAGGCAGGGCCGATGGCCCATCCAGAACCCTTCCGCCCCCGCCGTCCTGGCTTGTGGGAAGGCCTTGCGCAGATCGTCGAACAGCAGCGCTGCCCGGCGTGGCGTGGGCGGCGCCTCCAGCCCGCCGAACTCCACCGTCCCGGCCAGTCGCAGCCCTTCCTCCATCGGCGAGATGAAGGCCTTGCGATCCGCCGGCACCACGGGGCGGGAAAGGCTGATCCCGGCATCCGGCAGCATCACGTGATAGCCGCGCTGGCTTTCCAGCGGGATCCGCAGGCCGAGCGGCGCGAGGAGGCGGGCGGAGAAAGCGCCGGCTGCGACCACCACCTGGTCGGCGGGCTCAAGCCCGGCCGTTGTCATCACGCCGATCGCCCGACCGCCCGCAGTGGCGATCGCCGTCACCGCCGCCTGCCGGACCTCACCGCCCAGCCGCGCCACGCCGCGCGCCACCACCTCCGCCTGGCGGCGCGGATTGACACTGCTGCCCTGGTCGGGGAGGAACAGGCCAAGGTGGTAATCGCCCTGCATATCTGGCTCGAGCGCGCGGATCGCCGCAGCGCCGTCCAGTTCCTCGATCCTGAGCCCGTGCTGGGCCCGCAGTGCCCAGCCGGCGGCATCCTTCGTGTAATGCGTCCGGTCACGATAGAGATAGAGTTGGCCCGTCTCTCGGATGAGATCGAGCGCGCCTTCCTCGGCGAGGATGGCGCGATGCGCCTCCATGGCGTTGCCGAGCAGGCCGGAGAGCGCCTCGGCGATCGCTGCGACCCGGGCGGGGCGGGCGCTGGCGACGAAGCGGGCCAGCCAGGGCGCGGCGCGCAGCGCGTAGCGCGGCGGGATATGCAGGGCGCTGGCCGGGTCGAGCAGCATCCCCGGCACCTGCCGCAGCACGCCCGGCATGGCGAGCGGGGCGACCGAGCCGGCGCTGATCGCCCCGGCATTCCCCGAGGAGGCGCCGCTGCCCGGCGCGGCGCGATCGAGCACCACGACCGCAGCTCCGGCCTTGGCCAACTGCCAGGCGACGCAGAGACCCACGATGCCGGCACCAACGACCACAACCCGTTGGCTCATTCCGGCTGCACCCCGGCGGCGGCGGCGATCGCCAGCCATTTCGCCTGTTCGGCGGCAATGAAGGCGGCGGCGGCGGGGGCGTCGTAGCCCATCGGCTCCAGCCCGCGCTCGCGCACCGCCTCGCCCAGCCCCTCGCGCCAGATCACCTGCACGGCAGCGCCGATCGTCGCCAGCACCTCGGGCGGCGTGCGGGCGGGCGCGACCAGAGAGGCCCAGGTGCCGCCGACCACCTTCGGGAAGCCGCATTCGGCCATGGTCGGCACCTTGGGTGCGGCCGCTGAGCGGCTGGCCCGCGTCAGCGCCAACGCCCTCAGCCGCCCTGCCTCGAGATGGGGCAGGGCGGTCGGAATGGTGTCCATCGTCAGCTGCACCTGCCCAGCCAGCAGGTCGGTGATCGCCGGCGCGGCGCCACGATAGGGCACATGGGTGAGGGCGATTCCCGCCTCAGCGCGAAACAACTCCATCAGGAGGTGATTGGCGGTGGCGTTGCCGAAACTCGCGTAGTTGAAGCGGCCCGGCTCGGCCTTGGCCAGGGCGATGAAGTCGGCGAGCGTCGCCGCCGGTACACTCGGGTTCAGCAGAAACAGCAGCGGCTGTTCGGTGAGCAGCGCGATCGCGGCAAAATCCTGCGGCGCATAAGGGATCGCCTTCATGCCCGCCCGCGCCACCGCCATCTCACCGGAGGCGCCAATCAGCAGGGTGTAGCCATCGGACGGCGCCTTCGCGACGGCATCGGCACCGAGCGTGCCGGCTGCACCGGGCCGATTTTCCACGATCACCGGCTGGCCCCAGCGGCGGGACAGCCGCTCCGCAGTCAGCCGAGCGACGACATCGGTGCTGCCGCCGGCCGGATAGCCGACAACAAGGCGAACGGCACGGGATGGAAAGACGGTCTGGGCCCGAGCGGGCAGGGCGAGGGCGGCGCCGATCAGGGCGCGGCGGGCAAAGCGCATGGCGTTCGGTTGCTCCCGGAATTGGGCGATGCTGCTTGGGGCGTGGCGCGGCGGCAAGAGTGCCTGCGGCGTTGACGCGAGGTGCCTTGCTTCGCTATATGAGCTTCTCTTGGTGATACTCCGTGTCGCCAGCGGTCGCTTGCGGCCATGCCCTTTTCCGCCACCCCGGGGTTTCCCCGAAGCATGCCCGGCCGCCCGGGCAGGATAGAACGATGACCTTCGCAGTGATCCGCACCGGCGGCAAACAGTACCGGGTAACCCCCGACGCGGTGCTGACCGTGGAGAAGCTGGCCGCCGAGCCCGGCGCCACTATCACCTTCCATGAGGTGCTGGCGCTGTCCACCGAAGCCGGCGGACTGGCCATCGGCGCCCCCACCGTGCCCGGCGCGACCGTCACCGCGACGGTGGTGGACCAGGCGCGTGGCCCGAAGATTCTCATCCTGAAAAAGCGCCGCCGGAAGAACAGCCGGCGTAAGCAGGGCCATCGCCAGGACGTGACCGTCCTGAAGATCGCCTCGATCGCGGCCTAAGGAGACATTTTATGGCACACAAGAAGGCCGGTGGTTCGTCCCGCAACGGGCGCGACAGCGCTGGCAAGCGGCTCGGCGTGAAGCTTTATGGCGGCCAGGTTGTGAAGGCCGGCAACATCATCGTGACCCAGCGCGGCACGAAGATGAAGCCAGGGCAGAACGTGCTGGTCGGTCGCACGCATTCGATCCACGCCGCGATCGATGGCACGGTGAAGTTCGACCGCAAGGCCGAAGGCCGCGTGCACATTTCGGTCACGCCACTGGCCCAGGCCGCCGAGTAACCTCGGCGCCCGGCGTTATCTGCACGGGGGCCTCGCGGCCCCCGTTTGCGTTTTTACGGCTCGCCGTGGCGGGGGCACCCGCCTTCTTACCCGGCGCATGCCACGGAGGGCGGCGACGGGCGCGGCCGGACACACCATGAAATTCCTCGACGAAGCCAAGATCTTTGTGAAGGCGGGCGATGGCGGCGACGGCGTCATTGCCTTCCGCCGCGAGAAATACATTGAATTCGGCGGCCCGGACGGCGGCAATGGCGGCAAGGGCGGCGATATCCTGATCGAGGCGGTGGATGGGCTGAACACCCTGATCGATTACCGCTACAGCCAGCACTTCAAGGCGCGAAAGGGCGGCAATGGCGCGGGCAGCGACCGCACTGGGGCCGGGTCGGCCGACATCACCTTGAAGGTGCCGATCGGCACCCAGGTCCTGGCCGAGGACAAGGCGACGCTGGTCGCTGATCTCGACGTGCCTGGCAAACGGGCGCTGATCTGCCGCGGCGGCGATGGCGGGCATGGCAATGCCCATTACAAGACCAGCACCAACCGCTCCCCCCGCCGCGCCGACACGGGCTGGCCGGGGGAGGAACGCTGGCTCTGGCTGCGCCTGAAGCTGATCGCCGATGCCGGCCTCGTCGGCCTGCCCAATGCCGGCAAATCCACCTTCCTGGCCGCCGTCAGCGCCGCGCGGCCGAAGATCGCCGATTATCCGTTCACCACCTTGCACCCGCAACTTGGGGTCGTGCGGCTGAACGCCACCGAGGAATTCGTCCTGGCCGATATCCCTGGCCTGATCGAAGGTGCGCATGAGGGCACCGGCTTGGGCGACCGCTTCCTTGGTCATATCGAACGCTGCGCCGTGCTGCTGCACCTGATCGATGGCAGCCAGCCGGACCCCGTTGGTGCCTGGCGTACCATCCGCCAAGAGCTCGTCGCCTATGGCAATGGGCTGGCGGAGAAGCAGGAGATCCTGGCGCTGAACAAGCTGGATGCGATGACGCCGCAGGCCAAGGCGAGCCGACTGAAGGCGCTGCAGGTCGCGACCGGTCTGCCGGTGCTGCTGCTCTCCGGCGCGACCGGCGAAGGCGTGCCGGCCGCGGTGCGCGCCCTGGCCGATGCGGTGGCCGAGGCCAAGGCGCGGCGAGCGGGTGCGCTGGTCTAGAGCAGGATGCGTTCGCATTCGCTCACGTACCCTGCTCTACCCTATGTCTGGTCGTGGGATTCAGCGTTTTCGGCGATTCCGCCTCAACGTATCGCGCTCTAGCGCCGATAGGGGAAGCAGGTCTCGCGCGGCAGCGCCACACCGGTATGCCGGGCCAGCGCGTCGATCGCTGCACCATAATGCGGATACGGATCGTTGTTTTCCCGCCCTACCATGATGCAGCGGAAATCCTCATCCGGCTTGCCGCGCGGCGGCAGCATGGCGGTCACCAGCCCCGCCCCCTCGGCGTCGCGCAGCGTCAGGAACCAGGGCATGGCCCGGGCCACATGGACCTGCCGGGCGATCTCCTGTTCGATGAAGGGGATGCCGCTGGGGTCGAAGGCGTCCGCCGCCACCTCCTGCGCTCGGCGGTAATGCTTTTCCACCGCGTGGCCCATCAGCGCGGATTCCGTCATCGCTTCTGCTTCGCTGGTCAGCCGAAACCAGGTCCAGCTGCCTGGCCCGTCGCAGACATAGTCCATGGCCGTCTCGCCCTCGCTGCTGCCCTGCTGCGGCCGAGGGGGCGGAGCATCCTCCGCCATCCCTCCCTCATCCTATCGCAGCCGCCCTGGTCCGGCGATAGGTCCGAAGACCACCAGGCGCTGCTATAACTCGATCTCGAGCGAGATCCGGTCGCGCAATTGCTCTGCCCGCTGCGCCGCCGTGGCGTTGCGCAGCCGGCGATATTCGTCGCGCGCCGCTTCGGCATCCGCGCGGGCCTGCACCAGCCGGGTCTTGCCGCCGCCGCGTGCCGCCAGGTCCAGGCCAAGCCGGGCCAGGGCTTCGCGCGTTTCGGCCCAAAGCGCCGGGACCTGTTCCCGCCGGCGGACCAGCAGGGCGTTATTGAAGGTGCCCTCCGCTTCGTTCAGCAGTGCCATTCCCGTCTCCCGCTGCCCGAGCGCCATCAGCGCTCGCCCGAGATCGTATTGCGTCTCCGCCCAGGCCAGTGGCGCCCGGTCGCGCGCCGCATCCCGCAAGGCAAGCCGGAAGGTGGCCACCGCCTCTTCCAGTCGTGCCTTGTCGTCCCGCGCCTCGCCGAGCGCGAGCAGAGCCCGGCCGATCCGGTTCTGTGTCGCGGCCCATGCGAGCGGGTCAGCCTCCCGCGTCCGGACCTCGAGCGCGGCGAGCAGCGGGGGCAGCGCTGCTTCCAGCTGGGTGGGGTCTTTCGAGCGGGTGCCGAGCTCGGCCAGCGCCGTCCCCAGCCGCATCTGCATCTCCCCCCAGCGTGCCGGCGCTGTCTGACGCAATTCGGGGGTCAGCGCCGCGCGGTAGAGGCCGGCCGCTTCCTCGATGCCGGCCAGGCTGCCCTGGCGGAGCCCGGCGGCCAACAGCGCATCGGCCAGCGCTTCGCGGACCTGGATGGTCGCTATCGTCGAGCCTTGCCGCTCAGCGGCGGTGAGCGCGGCGCGCAAGGCGGTGATCGCGTCCACCCCGGCATTGCTTGTGCCATCCAAGGCGCTGAGCGCGAGGTAAGCGCGGCCGAGGCTGACTTGCACCGCCTGCAAATCGGCCGGGGCCGCCGCCAAGGGCCCGCTGCGCAACTGAAGATAAAGCCCGACCGCACGACGCAATTGAACCGCATCGCCCCGCAATTCCCCGAGGCGAGCCGCGCCATTAGCCACCACCCAGGCAAGGCTGCGCCGGCTGGCGGGATCGAGCTCGGCGAGCGGTGCGGTGAGGATGCGCTCAACCGGCGGCAGACGTTCGGCAAGCGCCTCGGCCAGCGTTCGCTGCGCCCTCTCATCGGGCGCGGGGATGCTGCTCAGGACCATGACCCGCGCGACCTCGGCGAGCCCCGCGTGCAGCGCCGGTGCCGCGGCCAGGGTTCCCAGTCGCAGCGGGGACCAGGTGGCTGGTGGCTCGGCCGTGGCGCTCACCCAGATGATCGCTTCGCCGTCCGGCTGCACCTCGCCCCAAAGCAGGGCATCGGCCCGCCGTTGCTGGCGGAGCGCTGCGGCGGCATCGCGAGGTGCCACTCCGCTAGCCCCAAGCACACGGCAGGTCCTGAGCGGGCGTAGGCCACGGCTGTTGTCGAAGGCACCGAGCAGGCGCTGCTGCATCGCACCGGCTGGGTCATCAGCGAAAGCGGCGACGAGCACTATCACCTGGGAGGGATCGTGCCGCGGACCGGAAAGGCCGACGCGCGCCGCCCATTCTTGAACATCGCACCCGAGGGCGCCGCCAGGGCCGCCACGCAGGCTGAGCGTGGCCACGGCGATGCCGAATGCCAGCACACCGAGCACCGTGATAATCAGCCACCGCCGTCGAGGCGGCGGCGCTTCGTCATCCGCGTCGAGCGGATCTTCGATCATGGAGCTGGCCGGAATTGTTCGTTCGTTTCTGACCATAGCACGCCGGGCGCTGCCGTCATCGGCCTGCGCCCTGGCCGCGGCCCGCGCTTGGGGTGAGATCGGGTCACTTTTTGTCGCCGAGCCAGGGTACGTGGCCTGGCTGGCGGGGCGCGCGGCGAAACAACCGGCGCGGGTCTAGCGATGCGCGCTTAGCGCGGTGCGCGGGGTGGCAATGCCGGCCGGGCAAGGGCGGCCAGCAGTGGACGAGGCGCCGTACCTTGCGGGCTCCGCCAGGTCGATCTTGCCAAATCCTCGAGCGCGTTCCGAAGCATCGCCGCGGGCAGCGCGGGATGTAGCGCTGCCAGACGCGTGAGCGCCGCCGCTTCGCCTTCCGCGCTCGCCAGTAGGGTGCGTAACTCTTCGGTGAGCGAGGTGTTGAGGGGCAGGACGGGGTGCGGCTGAGCCATGCGCAGAGCCTGCCAGAGATGAGAACAAAAAGCGAATATTTGGTCGCTTGCCGAGGCCCAGGTAGACTCTTCGGGTGGAGGGTTTCCATGCAGGCGGATTATGTGATCGTCGGTGCCGGCTCGGCCGGTTGCGTACTCGCCAACCGCTTGACCGAGGACCCCGCCGTGCGGGTGATCCTCATCGAGGCTGGCGGGCGGGATTGGAACCCGCTCATCCATATTCCCGCCGGCTATCTGAAGCTGCTCCAGCATAAGCGGCTGACCTGGGGATATACCGCCGAGACCGGTGCGGCGCTCGCTGGGCGGCGCATTCCCTATCCGCGGGGCAAGGTGCTGGGCGGCTCCAGCGCGATCAACGGGCTGATCTATATCCGCTCCCAGCCGGAGGACTATGACCACTGGGCGCAACTCGGCAATCGCGGCTGGTCCTCTGAGGAGGTGCAGCCGCTGTTCCGCAAGGCGGAGCGTTGGGAAGGGCCGGCGGATGCGGTGCATGCGACCGACGGGCCCTTACAAACCGGACCGACCCGCGATCAGCCGGAGCTCTGCCAAGCGGCGATCGAGGCGGGCGCGCAACGTGGCTGGGAATACCGGACGGATTTGAACGACCTGCCGCACGGGCTAGGCGATCATATCGGTTGGGTGCAGCAGACTCGTGGCGGCCGCTTCCGCGCCTCTGCCGCGCGGGCCTATCTGCGCCCAGCCATGCGCCGGCCGAATCTGACCGTGGTGACCGACGCGATGGTCGAACGGGTGCTGCTGGACGGCCGCCGGGCGATCGGTGTTGCCTACAGCCGCGGTGGTGTTCGGCAGGAGGCGAGGGCGAGCGGCGAGGTGATCCTCGCGGCAGGGGCGATCGGTTCGCCGCACCTGCTGCAACTCTCCGGGATCGGCGAGCCCGAGCATCTGCAGGGGCTTGGCCTTGAAGTGCGCCACGCACTACCCGGTGTGGGAAGAGGCTTCCAGGACCATTTTATCGTGCGCGTGCAGGCCGAGGTGGGTGGCATTGCGACGCTGAATGAGCGCTCACGCGGTCTGCGTTTCCTGGGGGAGGTGGGAAAATACGTCCTTCGCGGGCGCGGCATCCTGACCTATGCCGCCTCGCTGGTCGCTGCCTCGGTGAAGGCCTTGCCGGAATCGGCGAGTCCCGATGTGCAGGCGCTATTTGCTTCAGCCAGCTATGCGCCGGGCCCGGGGCGGAAACTGGACACCAAGCCGGGGATGACCGCCGGGGTCTGGCAGATGCGCCCGGAAAGCCGCGGGCATGTGCTGGCGCGTAGCCCGGACCCTCGGGTCCAGCCGGAGATCGACCCGAATTATCTGGCCGAGGACCGGGACCGACGGACCGTCATCGCGGGTCTGCGGCTTGTCCGCGCCTGGTTCGCCGCCCCGGCGCTTGCCCGTTATCTGGTAGCCGAAACTTTGCCTGGGCCGGCCTTGCAGCGCGATGACGAGTTACTCGACTACGCCCGACGCGCTGGCACCACGGTGTTCCATGCGAGTTGCTCCTGCCGCATGGGCCGGGATGCGATGGCGGTGGTCGACGATCAGCTGCGTGTGCGTGGTCTTTCCGGCCTGCGGGTCATCGATGCCTCCGTCATGCCAGCGGTGACGTCCACCAATACCAATGCGCCGACCATCATGATTGCCGAGAAGGGAGCCCTGCTGCTGCAGGCAGCGCGACACGCGCAAGCCTGAGTTGATGCTGCAGGGGGATGCGCGACCGACCATAAAATTTTGTCTTTAGGCTATTATCGAAAAGAAATCTTTTATATACTTTCATAAGACCTTTGATGTCTGAGCGAAATTTAGCTCTGATTAGAGGTCACTCAGCCCAAAGCTATCGGGATTTATAAAATGCGCTATTTTTTTTCGAAAAATATTACCTATCTCCTTACAGCGCTCGTCTTGACTTGCGTGACAGGCCAGTCGGCCGCGGCCTGCAATGCCGATCTCTATCTTGGGTCCGTCTGCACGACAGCCGCGAAGGAATGTCCGCGCGATTTTCGAGAAGCTGATGGCCGGTTGTTAGCGATCGCCCTGAACCAAGCGCTTTTTGCGCTGATCGGCCCCGGCTATGGCGGTGACGGCAAGGCGACCTTCGCTTTACCGAACCTCCGGGATCGCTTGCCGATCGGCGCGGGTCCCCTCACTACCGAAGGCCGGGTTTCCCTCCCGGGTGGCAATCTTGGGGGGCCGCTGCAGACCGCGACGCTGCGCTTCTGCGTCAAAGTCGCTGGGACTTGGCCGCCGCAGGATTAAGCAAGCGGCTGGTAATTATCGGCCACCGGGGGCACCCTACCGGCAATGATTGGGGAAACGCGATGGCCAGCGACGCCGCTTCGGCCGGCACCTGCTATCCCAAGGCTGGCGCGATCGATGTCGATATCCATCCGGCCGTGCCGGATATGGCCGCGCTCCGCCCCTATCTGGATGCGCATTGGCGCGAGCAGATGACCGTGCGGGGCGTTGACGG
>CAITYE010000123.1 GCA_903896535.1 uncultured Paracraurococcus sp. | reverse complement strand
TCGTTTCCCCCAGCCCGGGACGTCGATGATCATCGGCGCCCAGCCTTGCGAGGCCTTGGCGTCGCGGGTCTCCAGATACTTCCGGGTATTCAGCCAGCCCACTGCCCCGCCGGCGGGCGGGCCCCAACTGGTCCAGAGCGTGTTGTCGGCATCGTAGCCGAAATAGAGATGGTGGGTGCCGAAGCAGGTATCTATCAGCTCCCACTTCTTGCTCTTCGGATCGTACAGTGAAAGATGCCGGCCCGAGACCGCGAGCGGCGCGATCTTGGCCGAGGGGTGATCGCCACCGGCCTTGCACCAGGCTGGCTGGGCCGCCGGCGCCCGCACGCGGGCTGCAAACCAGACCAGCCCGCGCTCATCCATGATCAGATTGTGGTTGCTGGTATGCCCGTCCCAGATCGGCCTCTCCCCCCAGAAGGGCGAGGGGCCAAGCGGTTCCTCGGCCAGCCCTGGTGTACCCGGCATGAAAGGATGCCGCTCGTTCCAGGTCCGGTGGGTGGTCGGATCGAGCACCGGGACCAGATCGGTCGATTCTTCGGGAGAGCCGTAGATGAGTCCATTGGCATTCAGCGTCGGCTGACGCTTGTCGGTCGAGATTGCGTCGTGCAGGTAATGCTCGGGCTGTGACCAATCCCAGAGCGTCACCACCATGTTGCGCTCAAGCCCCTCCGGTCGGCGGGGCTTGCTGGTCGGTAGCTCGCCTTTGGCGATACGGTCCGTCCAATCGGCGAAATTCCGCAGGCCGAGTTCCGGTCCGAGTCTTGCGATTGAAACCGCCATGTTGGGCATCGCCTGCCCTGACTGGATGCGCCGAGCCCACATCTCGTAGCTGTCCGGGAACTCACCGAGTTCCTTCTTCGGATGCCGGATGTTCTGGCTGGCGAGCGCGTGGCAGGACTGGCAGGACTGCTTTACGGTATCGATCCAAGCATGCTGGGTGCGCATGAAGTTGGGGATGCCATTGCCGCCCGGGCCGTCGCCCGTGCCGGGGAAGCCGCTGGCCGGCGGGATCTTCAGCATCGAATACCAGTACATGCCGGGGTAGGCCTCGGCGGCCGCGCGGGCATTCGGTGCGCTGGTCGCGGTAAGGTTCAAGGTCTGGCCGGGCACGCCATCGGCTTTAGCGCCATCGACCAGGCCGTAGCCCCGTACCCAGACCTTATATTTCGCCGTCGGCAGGTCGGGGATCAGATAGCGGCCCTGCTCGTCGGTGACGACGATCTTCGCGAGTTTGGTGGGCAGGTCGGTGGTTTCGGCAATGACCCAGACGCCGGCCTCCGGGCCGTTCGGGCCTGCGACGATGCCGCCGATGTCATCGTCATCGAGGGCAACCGACGGCGCTTGGGCGCGCGCGCCAAGCGGCGCGTTGGCCAGCAGGCCGGCGAGGCAGAGCGCTACGACGCGCGCCATCGGATTGAACTCGGGCATGCTTCCCTCCCTGGAAGTCGGCGGTCTTTGTGGCCTGGGGCGCAGGACCTGGGGAATGATACACCCCTGCCGGCCTTCCGGAAGCCGTAGCAGTCAGATGAGCTTCGCCCATTCGGTCGGCTGGAAGCCGACGGTGAGGTGGGGCCCTATGGTCAGCACCGGCCGCTTGATCATCGCCGGTTCGGTCAGCATCAGCGCCGCGGCCCGTTCGGCATCGAGGCCGGTTCGGGCTGCCTCGGGCAGTTTTCGGAAGCTGGTCCCAGCACGGTTCAGCAGGGTTGCCCAGCCCAGTGCGGCGATCCAGGCTTGGAGAAGCGCTGGATCGAGACCGTCGCGTCGGTAATCGTGCAGGCGATAGGCGATGCCCTGGGCATCGAGCCAGGCGCCGGCCTTTCGCATGGTATCGCAGTTGCGGATACCGTGAATGGTCACGCTCATACGACACCCCCCTTGTTCGCGCATGCTTGCCGCCCTGGCCCTTTCTGCCAAGCTCCGGCCGATTCGGGGGCTTGGTGGTGGCGATGACGGTACACGGCGAGGTCTTGATCGCGGGCGGCGGTATTGGCGGCCTCGTGCTCGCGCTCATGCTGCATCAGCGGGGTATCCCTTGCACGGTCTTCGAGGCGGCCGCCGAGGTGAAGCCGCTTGGTGTCGGCATCAACACGCTGCCACATGGGATCGCTGAACTCGCAGCGCTCGGCCTATTGCCGGAGATGGATCGGATCGCCATCCGGACCCGCGAACTGCGTTACCTGAATCATTTGGGCCAGGACATCTGGGCGGAGCCGCGAGGCACCTGGGCTGGGCACGCCATGCCGCAATTCTCGGTCCATCGTGGCCGGCTGCACGCCATGTTGTGGCAGGCGGTTGCGGCGCGGCTGCCGGCTGCCTGCCTCAGACCCGGGCACCGGCTGGCTGGTTTCGAGCAGGACGCTTCGGGGGTGACGGCCATCTTCGAGAACGGCGCAGCGGTGCGGGGGGCAGCGCTGGTTGGGGCCGATGGCATCCATTCGGCGCTGCGCACTCTGCTGCATCCGACCGATGGCGGTATCCGTTGGAATGGCATTCAAATGTGGCGCGGCGCGGTTGATTGGCCCGCCTTCGAGACCGGCGATGTCATGTTGATCGCCGGCGATGCGGTGGCCAAACTGGTCTTCTATCCGATCGCTCCCGGGGCGCGGCCGGAGACGCGGCTGACCAACTGGGTGATCTATGCGCATGCCGGCGATGCCGCGCAGCCGCCGCAGGATTGGTCGCGCGAAGGACAACTGGCCGAAGTGATGGTCCATGCCGGCCGGCTGCACCTGCCGCAAGTGGATGTCGCGGCGCTGATCCGGGCGAGCGGCACGTTCTTTGAATACCCCATGTGCGACCGCGATCCGCTGCCCTGGTGGAGTGCGGGGCGGGTCACGTTGCTGGGCGATGCCGCGCACCCGATGTATCCGGTTGGCAGCAATGGCGCATCCCAGGCGTTCCTGGATGCGCGGTGCTTGGCCGACCTGCTGGCCATTCATGAGCCGGCCATAGCCCTTGCGCAGTACGAGGCCGAGCGTCTGCCGAAGACCGCAGCGATCGTTGCCAGCAACCGCCAAGGCGGGCCAGAGCGGGTGATTGATCTGGTCGCGCAGCGAGCCCCCGCGGGCTTCACCGACATTGCCGCTGTCGCCCGCCGCGAGGAGCTTGCCGCCATTTCCGGGGGCTATGCGCAGATGGCCGGCTTCGGGCCGGCCAGCGCGGGTGCCCC
>CAITYE010000122.1 GCA_903896535.1 uncultured Paracraurococcus sp. | reverse complement strand
TATATTTAAGTTGGACGAAACTAGGCCCGTCCCGAATGAAATCGTTCCTGCTACATTATCTAGAACAACAAATCTTTCATCCGCGGTTACTTTTGCTGGTTATGGTAAATCTGAAAGGGGAGGAGGTGGAACATATAATGATTTTCAGGTTACGTGGCCACAATCTCTTCTTTCAAATGACACCTCAAGTCAGGGTTTACTGAGTCTATTGCAGCCATCTCAAAGTAATTTTTGTAGTGGCGATTCAGGCGGCCCAGCTTTTCGTGGCTACCAAAGAGGTTGTACAGGCCAAAATCCCGATTCCCCATATCGAGAAGTGGTTGGAATTGTAGCGTTTCATGCGGGGAAAATAATAAATGGAATTGACGATTGTAAAACTGCCCCCATATCTTCTCTCACTTCGGTGGCATTTTATCGTCAATCCATTTGCCAAGTCACAGAAAATCAAGCTAGAGGGTGCTAAGTCGATAGTATTGATTTAAGATTTGGAAATATCCGAAAACCCCGTAATCACTGCGGTCGCTGGCTCGTTCATTGAGCGTGTCGGCGCGAGGGACGATAATGGGCCGGCAGCCTTAGTTTTTCGGTATGGAGGAGCGCCTGGGGGAGTTGTCGGCGAAGGGCGACGATCTCGGGCAAATCGCCAGCTCTGGGGAATTCAGAAGCTTCCGATAAAAATTTGAACGGATAGTGCCGCGCGCCGACTGCTGGAAAGGTGGAAACCTCCGGAAACCTCTGGCGCTGATGCGCATGTCGTGATTCCGTTTGTCTTGCGAGATGGCGAGCGAGGCGGCGATGTCGGCAGGCCAGTCCGGTTTCTGGGATGTGCAGGAGCGGTTGCGCGAACTTTCTGCGCAGGGTGACCCGTTGGAGAAGCTTGCGGCGACGGTGGATTTCGAGATCTTCCGGGCGGAGCTTGCCGCAGCCATGGGTGCGCGCGACCGGGCGAAGGGCGGGCGGCCCGCCTTCGATGCGGTCCTGAAGTTCCGCATGCTGGTGCTGCAGGCGATGCACGGGCTGTCGCTGGCGCAGACGGAGTGTCTGGTGGCCGGTCGGCTGAGCTGAATGCGCTTCTGCGGCCTGGGTCCCGGTGACGCGGTGCCCGACGCCAACACGCTGTGGGACTTCCGCGAGGCGCTGATCGCTGCCGGCGCGCTGGGGGCGCTGTTCACCAGGCTCGATGCGGCGATCACGGGGGCGGACTACCTGCCGATGGCCGGCCAGATCGAGGACGCGACCCTGGTGGCAGCGCCCCGCCAGCGCAACACCGAGGCCGAGAAGGCGCGCATCAAGGCTGGCGAGAAGGCGGCGTCCATCTGGCCTGACAAGCCCGGCCCGCGCACGCCAGAAGGACACCGATCCGCGCTGGACGGGGAAGTTCAGCAAGGCGAAACCCGGCGCCGACGGCAAGTCGCAGATCGACATCGCCATCCCGACCTTCGGCTACAAGTCGCACATTTCGATCGACCGCAGGCACGGGATCATCCGGCGAGGCAAGACCACCGACCCCGCCGCCCATGATGGGGCACGGCTCCGCGAAGGCCCGATCGATCCGAACAACACCGCCTCCGATGTCGGGGCCGACACCGCATATCGGTCGGCGGAGAACCAGCGGTATCTGCCCGGCATCGGCCGCGTCAGCCGCATCCATCGACGCAAGCCGAGAGGCCGGTCGATGGCTCGGCACCATGCGAGGGCGAACGCGGCCAAATCCACGGTGCGCGCCCACGTCGAGCATCCCTTCGCGCATCAGAAGGGGATCATGGGGCTGCTGATCCGCACCATCGGCCTCGCCCGGGCAAGTGCGGCCGTCACGCTCGCCAACATGGCCTACAACATGAAGCGCTGGTGCTGGCTCGACAGACGAGCTGTGCCCGCCTGATGCGAAAGCCGAACCGAAAAGCCGCAACCGCCACGCCAAGGCCGGCGCGCCGGGCCTCCCCCTCCCGATTGCGACCCTCCAACCCCCTTCCATCACCCCATCCGAGCCTGAGGTTAGGGATTTCAGAGGTGTCCCCATTATTAGTGGCGATGGCCGGTGGGCTGTGCAGACCCGTGCTGTCGGCCAGCAGCCTCAGCCGTCCGAGCCGGAAAGATCTCAATAGGCGCCATCATGCCGCCGTCCTCATGCTCAAGAATATGACAATGGAAGACGAACCGACCCACCTGTTCGCGCGCGGCAAACGGGATATAGACGAACGTCCTACCGGCTTGCTGGGCGGCCGGCTGAGGCTCGCTGAACTTCCAGCCGCTCGGATAAATCGGCAGAGTATCGTGCCAAGCGTCAACCTGCAGGGATGTTTGCCCCTCGACGGTGGCTGCTCGGGCACTGCTGGCGGCAGAAGGCGATGACGCTTCGGGTATTACGGCGGGCAGTGTTGGCAAGCCCGGATCGCCAGCCACTGCCAGGCGGAACTTCACCTGATGCATATGAAAGTTGTGCAGTTCAGGGCTTACGTTAGAGAGTTCCCAGACCTCGGCACGGCCAGCCGCCCCGCAAATTCTACGCCCGCCTACAAACCCATGCGCGCTGGCATGGTCCATCGCAAATTTGGTCGGTTCGATCCGGCTATCCCGTGGATACTTCGCAAGGCCAGGTGCGCTGCCGGGCTGTGCATCCTTGATCGGATTGCCATCTAAATCGACGATCGACCCATCTTGATCGACTATTTCGCTACCGATTAGGAAGTCCGCTGTGTTCTGCTTGAAGGTGATCCTGCGTCGGAACTGGCGACCGTCGGTGGACGTCGGAAGGAAGAGGCAGTTTGATGCCACTTCAGTATTGGCGCCGTAGTCCGGCACAACGGGCGCCGCTGTAGCTGTCGGTCCGGTCGGGGGAGGCGCCAGTCGCGGACTGATTGTCGTTACAGGTTGCAGTGCTGGTGCGGCGCCCGACGAGCGCGGTTTTACAAATACCCGTGCCAGATTGATGGCAGGCCATGTATCACCTTGCGGGTCGGAAGAGGGAGCGCCGGTGAAAAGGCCGGCCGTCCGAAGGACATATCGCTCGGCGCTGGCCTCGCTGGCCGCTGGCATGAAGACCTCTGCGCGACTCGCCGGCAGCAAGGTGATGCTCTCGACGTCTACGCCGGCCGCCGGCCGCTCGGTAGCCCCGCTAGGGCGGCTGCCCACGACTACACCATCAAGCGAAATCAGCCTCAATGGCTTCCCAGTGCCGGCGAAGCTGCCATCCGGTGCCAGCTTCCTCAGTTCAAGTACATAAGCGACTGAGGCACTGAGGTTAGCGATACGCCATAGTTGGTTGCGCTCCGGTTCTACCGTGATGGTTGGATTGACTGCGCCGTTGACAGTGAACAGCCAAACTCGGTCAGTCGGCTGCTGGTTTGCGGGTGTTGTTCCCGAGACTGCGCAATATCCTCCGCCGAACCGAGTTGATGATCCCGGTACAGGCGAGCCATTTGGCTGCAAATCGCCGCAGGCTGCCGTGTCGTAATATCGGCTTTTGGGGTCGAGTTCAGAGGGATTGCCCCAGATGGCGGGCACGATCCGCCCAGCCGGAACAGTATCTGGAAACTGCTCGCCAGACATGCAGCCGGGTGAGCCAACGGCGCAGCGCGGAACCGTTAACTGAATGTCGCGAAGGGCTAAATACCGCGGCTCAGTCGCGCGTCGCAGGGCGGCGGTGGCCGCCACATCCTCAACGCCAGGAAGTCGATCGACGCGAAGGTGATCTAGCGGATCTCCAACAGAGATCAAACCCGACATACCGGCACCGACTTGGTCGCGCGCGGAACCGTGCAGATGTGCATGGAACCAAGCGAGGCCGGTAGGATAAGCGCTGGCATCATTAGAAATACCAAGGACGGGCCCCGGCACGGTCCGCGGTATATCCAGTCGATATCGCTGGATTTCATTACGACCACCTGGCAGCGAAGTGAAGATATAGTCGCCCAGGCAGGGCCCAGATTCTGGACGCGGCGGCACAATCAAGCCATGGGTATGCAAGTTCGTAGTCGTCAGGCCGTTCAGAGCTCCCGCAGCGGGATTTTCGGCCGGTAGTTGGTTGACCAAATCTATCCGGAGCGGCGTACCTGGAAAGGCTTGGAGGACTACCGGCGCGAAGCTGTCAGCACCACCCGGAGGCGGCGGCGCTATGCTCGTCGCGTAGCCTGGAAGAGACACAGCATAAGGGCCGATGTTTCGGATGCTATTGCGAACAACCACCGGTGCCGCATGTCCGCCGTGTAAACCGCAGCCTCGGCTCGCGGGGACCGGAAGAGGCATCAACGTGCCATCGGGATTGACCTGCCAACGCGTCACCTCTGCCGCAACGACAGAAGTCGCGCAGATCGACAAAGCCGACGCCACGGCAAGCAAAGCGCGCATCTTTCGGCAGCGCGCTATCCCGCCCTTCGGCGCAGCTCCCCACTTCGAAGCGTCAAAGTCTTTGAAGTGCGACGCCTCTACCTCAAGCGCGAGCGCTTTAGATAATAGGTTCATGTGGCTGCCGACCCTCTCGACGCATGTCAGGGACCAAGTTGGTCCGTCACGATGACAACGATCGCTCAAATCGACATAGAGCGTCAACGCGTATTGATATTTATTTTGTCCCGCAACGATCAAATTGTGCCGTAGGGAGGTTTCTGGGATCGTGTCATAGCAGCGGGCGGTTGGGCTAGGCCTAGGGGCGCGGGCGAAAGTCAGCGTCCAGCGTCGTCGGCCGCTCAAGCCTCGATACAACCAGCAGCGACAGTTCGCACCCGGTTCCCTAACCTACGCCAGCGGCTGCCGCCGCAAACCCTCTTGTTCCTCGAACGCCGCGCCGTGAGCCGCAGGTTTTCCGCGGCTTTGCTGCGACGGCTGGCCTGTCCGGCTGCGCAACTACCGCCGAGTTGCCCCTCTCTCCGGCGCCTTCTCTCCGCCTCTGGCGACTTGGCCGATTATTGAGCCACGCTGAAAGCCTGGGGTAACCTCAGAAATTCACGGCGAAAAACTGGCCAAGCTCGACTCCGTCGAGCGGGAGGAAGCGGCACCGGAGAACGTCAAACACGCGGCCGCCAGGATGTTCGCCTGAATGCCCGGCTGCCTTTCGACAAATCTCGTGCCGCCCCCCCTCTGCCGCGATTTCCGTTAGAGCATGCTGCGTTCGCATTCGCTCACGCACCCTGGTCCAGCCTCTGTTTGGTCGCGGGATTTAGCGTTTTCGGCGATTCCGCCTCAACGCATCCCGCTCTAGCGCTTGATGTCGGCCAAGGCGCCCCGAATACCAGCCTGAGCCCAGGGACCCCAGGGCATGGTGAAGAACTTGAACCCTTTCTGGACGAAGAAATTCGGATCCATCCCAGGTGGTATGAAATACATCCCCGCGGCGATGCCGTGCTTGGCAGCAGCGGCCGCTATCTTATCAAGCGCGCGCTGATAGGTAGCGCAGGCGTAGTCCAGCGGTACGCCGAGCTCGATCGATAGGTCGGACGGCCCGATCAGCAGCACATCGACCCCGGGGACCGAGGCGATGGCGTCGAGATTTTCCAGCGCCTGGTTGGTCTCGATCATCGGCACGATCAGTAGCTCGTTGTTCACCGCATCCATGTAGTCGCGGTAAGTCTTGAACTCGCCCCACTCGCCGCGCACGCCGGCGTTGCTGCGGTTACCGGCGGGATAGTAGTGGCAGGCGCGTAAGGCCGCCTCGGCTTCCGCCCGCGTGTTCACCATTGGAATGATGACGCCACGCGCCCCGGCATCGAGCGCGAAGCAAATCTGGTAGGCCTCGTTGGCGGCCACTCGGACCACGGGCGCCGTCTGCTTGCCACGCATCGCCTGGATCGACGGCTGCATCTGCTTGATCTCCCAAGCCGAGTGCTGGGTGTCGAACAGCAGGAAATCGAACCCGGCATCGGCCAGGAGTGATACGTCTACGCTTGGTGATCCGGCAGTCCCGACGACGGTTCGGCCTGACTTGATGGCATCCTTGATGGCGTTCATCTGCTGTCGTTTCCTTCCCCACGATCTCTGGCGCCCGCTCAGCCAACACGATGTTGATGGGCGCATCGTAGATGCATTATTGCACATTAGCGACGCGGCGCAGCCTGCAAGTGATCCTCGTGAGGTCGCTTCGGCGATTGCTCAGTGTCAGCTTCTATTTCGGCATGCCGTAGGGCTCTTGCTGAAGGGGTTGTACCAAGTCGTCTTGCGCAGCACCCAGGGGCCCATTCGCGCAGGCGCCGATCGGATCAAGAAGGCAGCCTGGCTCTACCGCGCGTTTCCCGTATCGAAGTCCTGCCGCGGGAGCGCCGCGAGGTCATGATCTCAGGGCCTATGCCGCGCAGGGCACCTTCAGACGATGTCCCGTATTAGCCGCTCTCCCGAACTGGTCAGGGGACTGCGCTTGGCCCAAATATCAGCGTCGCGCACGACAGCGCGTGGCGAGGAAAGGGATTCGGCGACCACCGGCGATCCCTCCTCAGCCGACGAAACCACACGACACGAGGACGTGGGCATGCATGATGTGGCCGTCATCGGCCTCGGTCCGGTTGGCGCAACCCTCGCCCTCCTGCTCGCCAAGCAGGGCTTATCGGTCCTGGCGATCGACCGGTCCGCCGAGGTCTACGATAAGCCCCGGGCCATCGGTCTCGATCACGAATCCCTCCGGTGCTTCCAGAACCTCGGCCTGGCGGAGGCGCTGGCGCCGACGATCGCGCCCTATCGGGTCTCCGAATACCGCGCGCCGGATGGCGGCCTGCTGCGCCGCCTGCTGCCCCAGCCAGAGCCCAACCTGCTGGCCTGGCCAGCGAATGTCATGTTCATTCAGCCCGAACTCGATACCTTGCTGCGTGCGGAGTTGCATCGCCGCGGCCTTGATGTGCGCGAGGGAGAGGCGGTGGATGGCCTTACCCAGGACGGCGCTGGGGTGCGGCTGACCATGGCCGGCGGTGGGCAAGTGGCCGCCCGCTTCGCCGTCTGCTGCGACGGCGCTGGGTCCGCCCTGCGCCGCCAGCTTGGCGCGGAGCATGAGGATCTGGATTTCGACGAGCCCTGGGTGGTTGTCGATACCCTGCTGGAGGACCCGGCGGCTGCCCTGCCGGATTGCAATGTGCAGTATTGCCATCCCGCGCGCCCCACCACCTTCATCCGCGGCCCCCGCAATCTACGCCGTTGGGAGCTGATGCTGCTGCCCGGGGAAGACCCACAGGCGATGGCGACGGAGGCCTCGGTCTGGCGGCTGCTGGCGCCCTGGCTGCGGCCAGAGCAGGCGCGCCTGTGGCGCATGGCCGCCTATCGCTTCCACGCCTTGGTGGCGCGGCCCTGGCGCTTCGGCTGCATCTTCCTGGCCGGCGATGCCGCGCACCAGACGCCGCCCTTCATGGGCCAGGGGCTGAACCAGGGGCTGCGCGATGCCGGGAACCTTGCCTGGAAGCTGGCCGAGGTCTGTCGCGGGGCGGCGGGGGATGCGCTGCTGGATACCTATGAGGCCGAACGGCGGCCGAATGTGCGGGCAGTGATCGCGGTGACGCGGGACCTCGGCAAGATCGTGTGCGAACGCGACCCTGCCCTGGCCGCGGCGCGCGATGCCTCTCTGAAGGCGGAAGTGGCGGCCGGTCGCGGCGATGTGGTGCGCCAGGACCTGCTGCCGCCGCTGACCGGCGGCTGCCTGAGCGAGACGCCCGGCGCCGGTGCGCCCTGTCCGCAGCCCTGGGTGATCGTCAGTGGCGAAAGGCGGCGGCTGGACGAGGTGGCGCCGGCGGGCTGGCGGCTGCTGGTGCTGGGCGATGCGGAGGTGCCTGCGGCCCCGGGCATCGCGGTGGTACGCCTCGGCCCAGGCAGGCTGGAGGAGGCGGACGGGTTGCTCGCGAGCTGGCTGGCAGCGCGCGGCGCAGTCATGGTGCTGGAACGGCCGGACCATGTGGTCTTCGGGACGGCAGGGGTGGGGGAGGTCGCGGCCCTGCTGGAACGCTGGCGGTCGGCATCGGGCGGCACCTGACGCCGCCGCGGCGACCCGCGCCTTACCTACCGCCCCTTGAACACCGGCTTCCGCTTCTCCGCAAACGCCGCCCAGGCTTCCCGGGTATCCTCGGTGGCCGACAGCGCCACGGTCTGGGACTGTTCGAATTTGTAGCCCTCGGTCAGCGGCATGGTCTCGGTCACGTTGAAGCTGCGCTTGGCCGCGCGCACCGCCAGCGGCACTTTCTGCGCGATCTCCCGAGCAATCTCCATCGCCGTCGGCAGCAGCTCTGGCTGCGGCACGCAGGCGGAGACCACGTTCATCCGCAGCAGCTCCCGCCCGCTGATCCGGCGCGCGGCCATCAGCATCAGCCGCGCATCGCTCTCCCCGAAATGCCGGCGCACATGGCGCACGCCGCCGGCCAGTCCGACATCCACCTCGGTCATGGAAAGATAGGCGTCCTCGGCGGCGATCAGGATATCAGCAGTCAGCGCCAGCACGCAGCCGGCGCCGATCGCGGCGCCGTTGATCGCGGCGATGATCGGCTTCTCGCAGTCCGAGACCGCCTCGAAGGCATTGCGGACCGAGCGGTTATGCGCCGGATAGGCGCCGGGATTGCCGGCGACATTGGGCCGTTCCTTCAGATCCGCCCCGGCCGAAAAGGCGCGCCCGGCGCCGGTCAGGATGATGGCGCGGCAGGCTTCGGTATCGTGCAGCACGTCGAAGACGCGGGCGATCTCGTCGCGGAAGAGCCGGTTCTGCGCGTTCACCGGCGGGCGGTCGATGGTGACGGTGGCGATGTTCTCGGCCAGCGTCACCTTGAAACAGCTGATATCCTCAAGCCCCTGCATGGGCGTCTCCCTCACGTCAGAATGTCGCGCGCGAAGGCGAGGATCGCCTCGGCGGTCGCGGCCGGCTGTTCCGGCAATAAGGCATGGCCAGCCTCGGCGATCACGGTCATGCGGCAATCGGCGCCCAGCGCCGCATGCAGCGTCGCCGCATCCGGCACCGGGGCGATGAAGTCCTGCGCTGCCGCGACATAGAGCGTGGGCACCCGGTCGGCGACGCGCCGCCAGCGCGCATCGCTGGCTTGCGTCGCTGCGCGCTGCATGGCCGCGACCGGCGGATGCCAACCCTCCAGCCAGATCCGCGCATCGTGCCCAGGCGCGAAATAGCCGCGCTGCAGATGTGCCAGCCGCTCGGCCTCGGTCAGCGCCGGGTCGAAGCTGCCATCGATCGAGGCGCGCACCAGCGGATCGAGCGTCGGGCCGAGCGAGGCGGCGAGCAGCGCGACACCCTTCACCTGCCCCGGCCGCACGACGGCCAGCGCGCGCGCCACCCAATTGCCGAAGGCGTGGCCGGCGACCAGCAGCGGCGCATCGCCCGCGAAAGCCGCGGCGTCCTCCGCCAGGTCATACAGCGTCAGCCCCTCCATCGGCCCGGAGGAGCCGCCGATGCCCCGGGGTTCCGGCGCGATCACCCGATACCCCGCCGCCGCAACGCGCGGCGCAATCTCACAAAAATCCTCGGCGCCGCGGCCGAGGGAGGCGAGCAGCAGTACGGTCGGCCCGCTACCTTGGGCCCGCGCGACAAGGCATGCCGCGCCGTGCGTGATGCTGATCCGCTCCTCCATCCCGCCAGCCTGGAAGCGGCACGCCCTGGCGTCAATCACAGGCCGGGTTTAGCCTTGCGACAGAAGGGGAAAGCCATGCGCATCGACAGCGTCCCGCCCTGGCCGGAGGGAATTGAGCCCCAGGTGCCAACCGAGGGCTACGCCGGCACCTTCACCCATACCCCCGCCGTGCCGCCGATCCGCCGCCCGCCCGGCCGGACTGAACTGACTGCACCACGCGACCTTGCGGCGAAGCTGCCCTGCGGCGACGACAACCTTGCGGTGCTCGGGCACGGGCGCATGGCGCTGGGTCAGTACATCCACATCGCCGGACGCATCCTGGACGAGGATGCGCGCCCGATCGCCCATGCCGTGGTCGAGCTGTGGCAAGCGAATGCCGCCGGCCGCTACTTCCACCCGATCGACACACGCGACGCGCCGCTCGATCCCGATTTCATCGGCAATGGCCGCATCCGCACCGATGCCGAAGGGCGCTTCGGCTTCTTCACCATCCGTCCCGGCGCCTATCCGGTGCCCAGCAAGAACAATTGGTGGCGGCCGCCGCATGTGCATTTCAGCGTGCTCGGCCCGGCCAGCCTGTCGCGGCTGGTGACGCAGATGTACTTCCCCGGCGATCCCATGAACGCCTATGACCATATCCTCAACTCGGTGCCCGATGCGGCGGCGCGGGAGCGGCTGATCGCGCGCCAGTTGCCGCCGCATGAGGTTGGGCTCGGCTGGCTCGGCTTTGTCCACGACATCGTGCTGCGGGGGCGGGCGGCGACGCCCGAACAGCCATGAACCGCGCCCTGCCGACCAGCCAGCACACGATCGGCCCCTTCTTCCCCCGCACCTATTTCGGCCCGACCGACCACGATCTGCGCCGGCGCACCGCGACCGCCACGCCGAGCCCGCGGGGGGAGGCGATCCGCATCGCCGGGCGGGTGACGCGCGCGGGCGGCGAGGTCTGCGTGAACGCGCTGCTGGAAGCCTGGCAGGCCGATGCCGGCGGGCATTTCGACCACCCGGCCGACCCCGACGCGGCCGCGGCTGATCCGGATTTTCTTGGCTGGGGCAGGGCGGCGACGGATGCCGAGGGGCGCTACCACTTCCTGACGCTGCTGCCTGGCGGTTATGTCGAGGGCAACCACCGCCGGGCGCCGCATGTGAACCTGCAGATCATGGCCTCCGGCCTGATGCGCCCGGTGCTGACGACGCTGTTCTTCCCCGGTTTCTCCGCCGAGAACGCGGCTGATCCGGTGCTGGCCATGGTGCCTGAAGGGCGGCGTGGCTTGCTGTTGGCCCAGGCCGAAGGCGACTCTGAGGGGTTGCGCTGTTTTCGCTTCGATATCCGCCTGCGCGGCGACCCGGCCGAGGAGACCCCTTTCTTCGTCGAATAATGGGCGCGCCGGCGCGGTCCGCGATCGGGCGGATAAAACCCGCTTTACGCGCAGGGAAGGGGCCTTACCTCGCCCCTTGCCTCGGCCGCCGCCAGGGTCACGAAGCGGGCACCGCCATCAGCCAATGCCGCGATTCCCGCGGCAACGCCGGCGCCGGCCGCGCTACCGGGCTGGTTGATATGGGCGATCACCACATCCCCGGGCTTGGCCGCAGCAAGCCGGCGGGACACGGCATCGGCCGGCAGCGTTGCGCCTTGATCGGCATTTACCGAGAACCCGGCGACACGAAACCCTAGGCCGGCGATCACTGTAAGCGCATCGGGCGAATACAGCGCGGTGGCGCCACGGTACCAAAGCGGGCGGGGTGCACCGGTGCTGATAATGGCCTCGGCGCCGCCCAAGACCTCGGCGGCGAGCGCCTCCTTCGTGCCGGCGGGGCGAATCCCATAAGGCCGGGTCGTGCCAAGCACTGCCGGGATGTGTCGGGCGCCGTGGTTCTGCAGGTCGAATTGGCCGGGATTTGCCCGCAGCAGGGCAAGGGTTTCGGTATTGCCACGCAGCCACCGGGCGGTGACGAAGAGCGTCGCAGGAATCCGCCGGGCCAGCAGAAGATCCAGGATCCGGCGGTCGATCCCACCCATGCAGGCATCGAGGGTCAGCACGATGCCAGGCGGCGTCGCCACCAGCCGTGGCTCCCAGAGCCCGAAGCCGGCCGGGCAGGCCGGGGTGACGGCGAGGGCAAGGAAGTAGCGGCGGGAGACTGGGATGGAGGGGACGCACATCCTACTGCTGCTATCATCGCCCGGCCGTGGCTGGAATGGGCGAGGCTGTCATGCAGGGGTTACCCGAGGGGCTGGCGCTGACCGTGGAAAGCGACCCGCCATCCGGCTTTCGCGCTGAACTTGCGGCGGGCATTCATGCCTTTCATGCCGGGGTGATCGGACCTTGGGCGCCGCGCCGCCTGGGGCTTGCGATCCGCGACACTGCGGGGGCGCTGACGGCTGGCCTCTCCGGGCTGATCGCCTGGGATTGGTTGTTCATCGAAGCGGTCTTCGTCGCCGAGGCGCAGCGTGGCGCAGGGCTTGGCGCAGTGCTGCTGAGCCGGGCGGAGGCTGAGGCCCGGGCCGCCGGCTGTCGTGGCGTCTGGCTGGACAGCTTTGCGGCGCGCGGCTTCTACGAACGCCACGGCTATGCCGTTTTCGGCGAGCTGCCCGACTATCCGGCCGGGCATTGCCGGGCCTTCCTGATGAAGCGGCTGGATCGGCTGCCGCCCCTCAGCTGAGCGCTGCGCTGCCCTGCCC